>DASQSO010000346.1:0-3121 GCA_035642335.1 Caulobacteraceae bacterium | reverse complement strand
GCCCAAGAATACGGTGACAGGCACCTGTCCCTGTAAAACCCCCGCCATGTCTGACGATCTTCACGGGCGCGCGGCCGCCACCGGTGGCCCGGCTCGGCGGTACGGCATTGGCGGTTGTCCAGAGGAAAGGATGGCTAGCGTAGGTTGTTGTTGTTGTTGTGGTGGTTGTCGCCGGCCATCCTTACCTCTGGACAATCGGTGCTGGCGGACTCCTCCGGAGTCACCAGCTTGGGGGCGTCGAGCCCGATGAACGCTTTTTGCAGCGCCCGTCGCGCGTCGAACCAAACGCACTGCGCGAAGGGATGATCGGCCTCGTGGTTGACCCGTTCGGCGGTCATGAGCGCGCCTCCCGACTTCAACCGCACGCGATCGCCCGCCCGCGCCGTCCATGCCTCGCCGTCCATCAGACCACCCCAACCGGCGCCGTCGAGCCGCGCGCCTGCAGACGCGCTGTTCGAACGGACCGATCGGTTGCTTGGGCTGTGACGACGGAGCATGCGGAGAGTTAAGCACGGGGCGGAGGGGCGTCAGGGATTTCCTGAACGGACGCGACAGCCCTTGCCCCTCGATCTCGCGTCCGAATAGGGTTTGCCGACAAGCGGGACGCGAAAATTGAGCGATGTCTTCATCTCCTACGCCCGTTCGACGGAAGCGGTGGCGCATCGGGTCGCCGAAGCGCTGAGGGCGATGGGCTACGGCGTCTGGCGCGATGACGAGCTCCCGGCGCATCGGGCCTATGGCGACGTGATCGAGGAGCGCCTTGCGGCCGCCAAAGCCGTCGTGGTCGTCTGGTCGGCCGAGGCGGTGAAATCGGAATGGGTGCGCTCGGAGGCCAACCGGGCGCGGGAGGATCACAAGCTGGTCCAGCTCAACATCGACGGCGCCGCGCTGCCGATGCCTTTTGACCAGATTCAGTGTGCGAACCTTGTCGGCTGGGGCGGCGACCTCGACGCGCCAGGCTGGAGAAAGGTGGCGGCCAGCGTGGCCGATCTGACGGGCGCGAAAAGCGTCGGGACGGCGGCGGCGGCGGCGGCGCCGCCGCCGATCCCCTCCAAGCCCTCCATCGCCGTCATGCCCTTCGCCAACCTGAGCAGCGATCCCGAGCAGGACTATTTCGCCGACGGCATGATGGACGAGATCGTCACGGCGCTCACCCGCTGCAAATCGATCTTCGTCATCGGCAGCGGATCGACCCTTTCCTTCAAGGGCAAGCCGGTCGGCGCCCAGGAGGTCGCCCGCCAACTCGGGGTGCGCTACGTGCTGGAGGGCAGCGTCCGCCGGGCGGCGAACCGGGTGCGCATCGCCGTGAAACTGATCGACGCGGCGGATGGCGCGCAGATCTGGGCGGACCGGTTCGACGACTCGCTCGAGGACGTCTTCGCCCTGCAGGACAAGGTCGCCCTGAGCATCGCGGGCGTCATCGAGCCGGCCGTGCGGGATGCGGAAATCCGCCGCGCCTCCAAGCGCCCAACCGACAACATGGGCAGCTACGATCTCTACCTGCGGGCGTTGCCGCTGTTTCGGACGTTCAGGAGATCGGAGATGTCGCGGGCGCTCGATCTGCTCGATCGCGCCACGGACCTTGACCCTTCGTTCGCCATCGCCTTGGCCTTGGCCGCAACCTGCCACATGCAAATCGTCAGCTACGGCTGGTCGGACGATCTCGAAGGCCATCGTCTTCGCGGGCTCGGACTGGCGGAAAGGGCGCTCAGCCTCGGCGGTGACGACGCCCAGGTGCTCGCCCAGGTCGCCGCCGCCCTGCGCGGACTGGATCGAACGCTGGACCGGCCAGTGGCCATCATCGACCGCGCCGCCGCCCTCAACCCCGGCTCGTCGCAGGTCTGGTTCATCAGCGGGCTGATCCGGGCGGTCTCCGGGGATTCCGAGGCCGCCATAGAGCATCTCGAGACCGCTATCCGCCTGGATCCCCAGTCCTTCGTGACCGACACCTCGCGTACCTGGATCGCGGTCGCGCGCTTCGAGCAACACCGATTTGAAGAGGCGCTCGCGTTGTTGCGGGACTCTGCCTACCGGTTCCCGTTGCGATACGCCGTCGAGGCCGCGCTTAACGCCTATCTCGGACACATGCGCGAGGCCCACGAGGCGCTCTCACACTATAACGCCGCCTCGTCGCGTCCGATCGAAGAGATCGCCGATGCCTGGTTCCGCCGCGAAGCGCACCGAAAGCTTTTTCTGGACGGCGTCGATCTGGCGGAAGGGCAGGCCCCATCCGCGATGCGCCAAGCCGCGGAGAGCGGGTGTTCCGAATAGCCGCTCGGGGTGACCCGCGGCTCGTCAATTGCGGACATAAACGACTTCTGCCGCGCCCCCGCCTACTGCTCGCCGCGCGGCATCGCCTTGCGGATCTCGGGATCGAAGCCGCTGGCGGCCCATTCGCCCTGGGAGGTGTTCCAGTGCGAGAAGTAGAGGCGGATCTTCGGATCCGGATTGAGCGCCAGGCGCTCGGGAAACAGGTTCCAGTCGGTCAGCACCGGGCTGGGCGGGCGAATGTAGCGGTTGGTCTCGGGCAGGGCGCTGCGCAGCCAGCCGCCGCGGGCGTAGTACTGGTGCCAGGTTCGGCGCATCTGGTGGCCGTCGCCGTCGAGCCGGGTGTGGTAGGTCGCGGTGTCGTAGAGCACGCAGGTTCCGGCCGGGCCGTAGAGCGGCAGCTCCCGATAGTCGTCGCCGAGCCCGTCATAGGCCGCCTGCAGCGTCGCGAAGCGATTGCTGTTCGGCACGACGCAGAAAGCGGGCGCGCCCACCTCGACGTCGCTCAGGTAGTGGATGGCGCACAGCCAGTCGCAAGGCATGTAGGGCGTGCGCGTCAGGCGGTCGTCGCGCACGGCGTCGTGGTGGAAGTTCATGGCCCTATGGCCCGCGCCCTCCGGCGTCTCGCGCACGTTGAACTCCGCGAAGCGCACGCGATCCTCGCCGCCCAGCAGCCGCGCCACCAGGGGGAAGGTGCTGGGATGGCGCGTGTAGGGGTCGAGCTCCGGGTAGTCGAGCAACGGCTGGGAGTAGATCAGGCCCTGATTGCGGTGATGCGGCTTGCGCACCGTCAGTCCCCACGCCTCCGGCCGTTCGGCCTGGGTGCGGTCGCAGAATGCGTTGAGATGGTCGA
>DASQSO010000345.1:0-7737 GCA_035642335.1 Caulobacteraceae bacterium | reverse complement strand
CCCGGTATCGCCCGAGCATCAGGCCCATGCCGTAGCCGGTCCCCATCCCGTTTGCGCGCGTGGCCTCCGCCTGCATCAGCGCCAGCGCCTCGGCGCCGACGATCGGCCGCTCGAAGTTCAGCATCCACTGCGTCATGTCCTCGACGCTGGAATACAGGCCGCCGTCGCCGACCACGTCGAGCATGCTGTCGGACACATGCCATTCGCCGCCGCGCAGCTCATAGCCATGGGCCTTGTGCGTCACCAGGGCCGAGTGATCGTGTTGGAACCGTGTCGCCGCCATGCCCAGGGGCGCGAATATGCGCTCGCGCGCGATGGCGTTCAGCGTCTGGCCGGTCACCCGGTGGATCAGGATCGACAGCAGCACATAGCCGGTGTTGCTGTACATGAAGTCGGAGCCGGGCTCGAAATTGAGCCCCTCCTGGCGCGACAGCAGGCCGAGCATGCCGGCCTCGGTATGGACGTGGTCGGCCGAGAGGCCGGACAGACGGCCGAGCGCGAGATAGTCGCGCAGGCCGCTGGTGTGGGTCAGCAACTGGCGGACCGTGATGTCGGCCGCGCAGTCGGGCAGCTCCGGGATGTGCGCCCGGACGACGCCGTCCAGTTCGAACCCGCCGTCGTCGACCAACATCAGAGTGGCCAGGGCGGTGAATTGCTTGGAGACCGAGGCCATGTAGCAGACCGACCGGGGCGTGAAGGCCCCGCCCTGCTCCAGGTCAGCCAGGCCGTAGCCCTTGGAGAACACCACCTGGCCATCGCACACGACGCCGACGGCGCAGCCGGGCGAGGTCGGGGTAAAGGCGCCGAACAGCGCATCGATGCTCGATTCCATGGCCGACATGCCTGGATGCCTCCCGCGACGCCCCGCGCCCCAATCCGAAATATCGCAACGCGGCGTTGAAGTCGCGGCAGAGCTTCTGGTCGCCGTTCAAGGTGACCTGGGGCTTCCGCCGAGGTGAGAACCGCTTCGTTTTATCCGCTCATCCCCGCGAAGGCGGGGAATCCACTTTTTCGAACCACCAAGCACACCAAGATCACCAAGGATCAGCGCTAACCTTTCTCCTCTTCTTGGTGTGCTTGGTGTCCTTGGTGGTCAGATCTGCGTCCTCGCCATCACACTCGACCCTCAAGTCAAAAAACCTGGGCCGCCTTGGCGGGATGGGCGGATTTTCGGGTGCGGCGCGATGAGGCCCATCCGTTGGCGGGCTTCGGCAATCCCGCCTACTCGCGCGCTTCGCGATCGAGCATCAGCCAGCGGCGGGGCCAGCGCCAGCCGAGGGGGCGGACTTCGCTGGGCTTTAGCGCCAGGGCCTTGGTCGTCCTGGGCGACAGTTCGCTGACGGCGTGGACCGGCTCCAGGCCGCCGACCGGGCTGGTCGCCACCGGGCCGATCAGCAGGGCCTGATCGATCGCCTTCCACTCGGCCTTGGCGCGGTCTTCGTGGCCGACGGCGAAGAAGTGGCGCAGGGCCACGGGCTCGCCGGCCAGCTCCACCATCACCCCGATCAGCCACCCGCTCGCCATCACGGGCGTCCCTAACACATAAAATCCCGCCATCCCCCGCTGGAGCGCGGCGGACCGCGAAGCAGAGGCGCGTAGCAGCCAATGCGGGGGCCCCATAGACACCGACCCAAGTCGGTGATCATGGGTGGCCCGATCAAGTCGGGCCATGACGAAATGGTGGGTCGGCCTGAACGGACAATGCTCCAGCTGGGCCCCAGCTGGGGTCTGCCGGTCCGCCTGAAAAGGCGTATATGTCGCCATTTCCCGATGCTTTCACGGACGTGCTTCATGCCTGATCTTTTCAGTCCCTACACCCTGAAGGGGGTCACCCTTCGCAACCGCATCGCCGTGTCGCCGATGACCATGTACCGGTCGGTCGACGGGCTGATGAACGACTTCCACATTATGATGCTCGGCGCGCGCGCCGCCGGCGGCTTCGGCCTGGTCTTCGCCGAACAACTGGCGATCACGCCGCGGGGCCGAACCAGCACCAGCTGCGGCGGCATTTATGACGATGCGCAGATCGAGGGCTTGGCCCGGGTCACCGCGATCATCAGGGACATGGGCGCGGTGGCCGCCGCCCAGCTCGGCCATACCGGGCGCAAGGGCAGCGAGCTGAAGCCCTGGGAAGGCGGCGCGCAGCTCGCCCCCGACCATCCCGACGGCTGGCAGGTGAGCGGCCCCTCCCCCATCCCCTTTGGCGGCAAGTACAAGCACCCGGTCCATGAACTGACCAAGGCCGAGATCAAGTCCATCCATCAAAGCTACGCCCAGGCGGCGCGGCGCGCCCATGAGGCCGGCTTCGAATGGCTGGAGCTGCACTTCGCCCATGGCTATCTGGGCGCCAGCTTCTTCTCGCCGCTGGCCAACAAGCGCACCGACGAATACGGCGGCAGTCTTGAGAACCGGCTGCGCTTCCACACCGAGGCGCTGGACGCCGTGCGCGCCGTCTGGCCCGAGCGGCTGCCTCTGACCATGCGGCTGGGCTCCGACGACCTGAACGACGAGGGCGTGCGCTTCGACGACGCGGTGTTCGCGGTCGGACGGCTGAAGGAGCACGGCCTCGACTTCGCCGACCTGAGCCTCGGCCTGAACACCAACCAGATGAACGCCCTGCCGTTCGCGGATCTCGCCTTCATGGTCGAGCGCGGCGCGCGGGTGCGCCGCGAGGTGGGCATTCCGGTCGGCGTCAGCTGGAACCTCGGCCTGCCGGCGGTCGCCGACCAGGTGATCCGCGACGAACTGATCGACCTGGTCCTGCTCGGCCGCCCCGCCCTCTCCAACCCGCATTGGCCGGTGTGGGCGGCGCGCGAGTTGGCTCATCCCGATCCCTTTTCGCTGGTGCCGGAGGACTGGGCCTGGTGGCTGCGCAACGTCCGCGCCCATGAATCCACCATCGGCTGGCCCCTGCCCGGCGTGTCCGCCTCGAAGGACCGGGAAGTCGCGTGAAGGCAAGGCGACCTGACCGCCAGGTCGCGCCAGCCGGACGAAACATCGTTATAAGGGGGCTTTAACGGGGTCGCCGATAGTCTGGCGGCCGGTCACGAGAGGCGGAGCCAAACCTTGGCGGTCGGGGACAAGCTTGAGGACGAGGAGGCGGCGGCCGTCGCGTTCGGCGCGTCCGCCCGGCCCAAAGCGGCGCTGAAGATCGCTCCCATGCCCGCCGCCGCGCCGCGGGACGCACCCTCGCCCGCCCTTTCGATCGTTGCGCCCTGCTATAACGAGCAGGAGACGCTGGACGCCTTCTGCGAGCGGATGCTGGCCGCGGCGCGCGAAACCTGCGGCGCCGATTTCGAGCTGATCCTGGTCAATGACGGCTCGCGCGACACATCCTGGGCTATGATCGAGACGCGGGCGCGGGCCTCTCCCAACGTCGTCGGCGTCAACCTGGCGCGCAACCACGGCCACCAGCTGGCGGTCACCGCCGGCCTGGCTCTGGCGCGGGGTGCTCGGGTGATGATCATCGACGCCGACCTGCAGGACCCGCCGGAGCTGCTGGGCCAGATGATGCGGCGCATGGACGAGGGCTGCGACGTGGTCTATGGCCGCCGCCGCGAACGCGCCCGCGAAAGCCGCTTCAAGCTGACCAGCGCCAGCCTTTTCTACAAGCTACTCAGGACCATCGCCGAGGTCGACATCCCCCAGGACGCCGGCGACTTCCGGCTGATGTCGCGGCGCATCGTCGAGCGGCTGAACGCCATGCCGGAACAGGACCGCTTCCTGCGCGGCATGGTCGCCTGGCTGGGTGGCAAACAGGTCGAACTGCTCTACGACCGCGACCCCCGCCACGCCGGCGCCACTGGCTACACCCTGGCCAAGATGCTGCGACTGGCGGTCGACGGCCTAACCAGTTTCTCGACGGCGCCCCTGCGGCTGGCGGGGCTGCTGAGCCTGTTCGGCGTCTGCGTGGCCTTTGCGCTCGCCGTCTATGCGGTGGTCGGGTTCGCGCTTGGACGCGCGACGCCGGGCTGGACTAGCCTGGCGCTGATCCTGGTGTTCTTCTCGACCGCCCAACTGCTCTGCCTGACCATCGTCGGTGAGTACCTCGGCCGCATCTACATGCAGGGCAAACACCGCCCGCTCTATCTGGTCGACGAGATCGTCACCCGTCGCCCGCCCGATGACGAGCCGGGAGCCTGACCGCAGTGGACGTCGCCGAATTCGACCGGTTCGCCGAGGAGTATCTCGAGACCCACGCCAAAAACATCGCCGTTAGCGGCGAGAGTCCGGAGTATTTCGCTCGCTACAAGATCGATGAGATCAAGCGCGTCTGGCGCGCGCGGGGGACGCCGGACCCCGCGACCATCCTCGATTTCGGCGCCGGCATCGGCAATTCCGTGCCCCACATCCATCGCAGCTTCCCGGACGCCGAGATCATCGCCCTCGACGTCTCCGACAAGAGCCTGGCCATCGCCGAGCGGCGGTTTTCCGGCATGGCGCGGTATCAGCTCTATGCTGGCGAAGGCCCGGTGGCGCCGGATGGCGCCGTCGACCTGGCCTTCTCGGCCTGCGTCTTCCACCACATCGACGCCGGCGAGCATGTCGAACTGTTGCGGCGCCTGCGCCAGTCCCTGTCGCCAGGCGGAGCGCTGGTGATCTTCGAGCACAACCCGATCAATCCGGTCACACAGCACATCGTCGCGACCTGCGAGTTCGACGAGCACGCCGTGTTGATCCCGGCCGGCGTCTTGAAGCGGCGGCTGCACAACGCCGGTTTCGTCACGGTCGAGATCGCCTATACCGGCTTCTTCCCAGGAGCCCTGGCGCGGCTGCGGCCGCTCGAACCCTTCATGAAAAGCCTGCCGATCGGTGCGCAGTATTACGTGCTCGGCCGTGCGTGAGACGGTCGGCCTGATCGCACGTTTCGGCCTGGCGGGCCTGGTCAACACCGCCGTCGGTTTCTCCGTCGTGGTGCTGCTGGACCCCGTGCTGGGCGTTTCGCCGGCCGTTGCCAATGCGGCGGGCTACGCGGTGGGAATGACGGTGAGCTTTGTGCTCAGCCGCGGCTTCGTCTTCCGCAGCCGCACCGGACTGCCGGCCTCCGGCCTGCGCTACCTGATCGCGGTGGCCGCCGCCTTCCTGCTCAACCAGGCGGTCCTGCGCCTCGCCGGTATGACCCTGGCCGCGGGGTCTATCCAGCACATCGCCGCCCAGCTTATGGCGATGGCGACCTATTCGATAGCGCTGTTCGTCATCTGTCGTTTGTGGGTGTTCCGCGAGGCGGCGGACTCAGCCCCTATTTGAGGCGCGCTTCACCGCCGCACAGCCGGCGAGGCTGGTCAGCGAGGGCCCCTGCCCGGCCGTCCAGCCCAGATAGGCCGGATCGCATGTAACCAGGACCTCGCCGGCGGCTAGATCCACGGGCTGATTCGGCTCCTGGACGCGGATAGCGAGGCCGCGGGCGCCCCAGGCCAGGGAGTAGAAACGCCGCTGGGGCGCATAGTCGACCAGGCCGTCATTGTTGTAGACGCCGCCGTCCAGGGTCGCGATGCGGCGAACCCCCTGGCGATCCAGTTGCGCGAACACCCGACCATAAAGACCTTGCGGGTTGCTCTCCCGCGGCGGCGTCAGCGAAAGCTTCTGCACCAGGCCTTCGGCGATCATGTAGAGCGCCAGAACGATCACGATCAGCTTGGCCGCGCCCGCCGCGCGGCCGGGCTCGTGCGGAATCATCCCCAGGAGGCGCTCGGCGACGATCGCCAGGGCGATCGAGACGATCGGGTAGATCGGCACGATGTACCAGTAGATCTTGGTGCGGCTGAGGCTGAAGACCACCAGGAGGGCGACCGCGACGAAACCGGCATAGGTCAGGAATGCCGCCGACAGGGTCGGCCTCCAGCGCAGGAACGGCGCGCTCAGCAGGAGCAGGAGCAGTGGGCCTAGCGAGAAGAGCTCGATCACCCACTGCAGGTAATAGTAGGGCGGCTGCATATGGCCGTTCATGCCGTGCAGATAGCGATAACCCAGTTCGTTATAGCGCACCGCGGCCAGATAGCCGGGCGCGACCCGCTCACGCAGCAGGTAATAGCCGCCGACCAGGACAACGACGATCAGGCCCGCCAGGGCGTACCAGGGCGTCTTGAACAGGCGCTGCCAGCGCCCTCTGACCACCACATAAGCGAAGACACCCACCCCGGGCGCGAGACCGGCAATGCCCTTGGTCAGGCAGGCGCCGGCGACCAGAAGCCCGCAGAGCAGAATACGCCCGGCGCCGGCGCGCGTCTCATGCAGCACTTCGAACAGCAGCAACAGATATGCCGTGGTGAAGAAGCAAAGCAGCATCTCGTAGTCGCCGGACTGGGCCGCGTGTTCGCCGAAATAGCCGAGGCTGAACACCAGCGCCGCGGCAGCGCCCACGGCCACGAATCGCGAGCGGCCGAGGCGCCAGCTGAACCGCATGACCAGCCCGACCGTGGCCAGGGCGGCCAGGAACGACGGCAGCCTCAGCGCCCACTCGCTCGGCCCGAACAGCCGCATCGAACCAGCCTCCAGCCAGATCAGCAGCGGCGGCTTGGTGTTCCACAGGTCCGGCTGGAAGCCATAGGTGGTGATCAGGCTGAAGCCGCGCTGGCTCATCTCCAGCGCGTTCACCGCCAGGCGCGACTCGTCCCAGAGCACAATCGGGTGGGCGGCGATATCGAAGCCCAGGAAGATCGTCGCGACCACCATGAACCCGGCCGCCCAGGGCCACAGCCGCGGGCGCCGAGGTTCGGTGTCTCTGCCCGGCAGTGAACGGATCGGACGCACCCCTTTTTGAAGACCCTCTTGCTGGGCTGATTCCCCTCCGCCCGGCCCCATGCATGATAGCGGGCGCCCGAACAGCGGCGTGAAGAATCGGACCTTGGAAGGCGGTTAGCTAAGCGCCTGTTTACCGGTTCGCCTCACGGTCCGTCGACGATGAAGCCGACCAGCCTTCTCGATCTGCGGACCGGCCTGATCGCCCTGGCCTCCGGGCTTAAGCCGTTTAGGGATCGGGAATTAGTGGGCGCAAGGCCGAGTCCATCGGCCCAAGCGCTGCGGCCACGCGCCGGAACTCTTCCCCTAGCGGGCGGGATCGCGCTCGCCGTCGGGCTTCTTCAGTGCTGGCTCATCTTCCATCACTCGCCCTGGCGGGACGAAGAGCAGGCGCTCCTGGTCGCTCAACAGCCCCTCGGCGTTCTGTTCGCTCAACTGCACTACGAGGGCCATCCAGCACTCTACTACCTGATGCTGAAGGCCGCGACGCTGGTGTCGCCGGGCATCTGGGCGCTGAGACTGACCGCGGCCGCGTGCAGCCTTGCAACCCTGGGCCTGATCTGGTCGCGGTCGCCATTCGGGCTGCTCGACAAAGTCGCTTTAAGCCTGAACTACCTGATCTTCTTCGAATATGGCGTCATCGCCCGCAGTTATGGGCTCGGCATGCTCATCTTCTTCGCCTTCGTCGCCGTGCGCCGGGCGCGCGGGTTTGGCCCGTGGGTACTCCTCGCTCTGCTCGCCAACGTCTCGGTGCACACGGCGATGTTGGCGGCCATCTGCGCGCTTTGGCTGCTGAAAGAGGGTCGGTGGTCATGGAAGGGCTGCGCGATCCTTGGACTGGGCGCCGGAGTCGCTGTCCTGACCCTTTGGCCGGCCCACGACTTCGTCAGCACCGTCTCCGGCGCGCTAACGCCGATGGAGCGCGCCGCGCTGACCTTGGCAAACGCGTCCGACCTCCTCACCTGGTCCAACCCGCTCCATCCCGTCGCAGTCTGGGAA
>DASQSO010000344.1:0-2723 GCA_035642335.1 Caulobacteraceae bacterium | reverse complement strand
GCGTCGGCCCCGTAAGCATACCTATGGCGCACCCGCCAGCAGTCGCCGTACTGATTGCAGGCGACATAGCTCCGTGAATCGGCGCTCGCGACCGCCGGTATCATTGAGCTTCCGCCCATAATGGCGAGAAACGAACTCAGTCCAACCGCAGTAAGAATCTTCATAATATCACCTTTCTTGGCGATGGGCCGCGGGCCCGCTAGCTGTCCGTTCTGCAACAAACGGGGTGGGAAAGACCTTGGTTCCAGCTGTGCAGGTTATTTAGGGGAACCCGCGACGATGATCCTGTGATGGCTTGCAGGTGACCTTCTGGCTACAGGTTGCCGGCCACTGCTTCGCAACCGCCGTCGTCGTCGTTATTTACGAAAGCTGGTATCGCCACTGCACCGCGCCACGCCGGGCGCGACGCCAGCCAGGCTCCGCACGCCCATACGCTCGCGAGCACGTCGCCGGCGCGGCGGCCAGCGAAGGATCATCGCGCCCGATCGCGGGCGCCAACCCTGGGACACGGCTGGGCGACGGCGCCGTCCTTCATGCCGCAGACGAACAGGTCCAGCACCCTGGGGTTTTCGAAATAGCCCACGTGCGCCGTCAGGGGATCGGAATAGACCCCGGGGATCTGGAACTCGCCGTTGGCCATGTAGACATTGGTGAAGCGGACATGCTGGGCTGGGCCCAGGTCCTCCGGCGAGACCAGATAGCTCAGCATGTCGTTGGGATCGCTGAAGGCGACGATCTGGCGCACGGCGGCTTCCTGGCCGGCGAGCGGCGCGGCCTCGGACGGGCGGTGCGGCGCCATGTCCGGATCGGCGTTGCCGAAGGTCCGCATCATCAGCTCGACATGGCTGGACGCCGCGCCGGGCTGGTAGGGGTAGTGATCCAGGGTCGACAGGTCGAGCAGGGCCAGCTGATTGGCCATCATATAGACGAAATAGGTCGAGCGCAGCAGCTTGGCGGCCGCCGTGCTCGCCGCCGCCGGCTCGCCGGACGGCGTTGCATCCTCGGGCGCCGCCGACTTCAACTCGTCGTCGATCGCATCCATCAGCATGTAGCCGCCGAGGCTGTGTGTGACGATCACAGTCTGGATCGCGTCGTCCCCACCCTGACAGTCGACTCTGGGCGCCCCGCCGGTGATGGGCGCCAGATCCCCCGGCGTTCCGCCGATAAAGACGCACAGGGCCTTCTGCACCGTGGGCCGCAGCACCGCCCGGCGGTAGGCGCCCGTCTCCAGGATCACGTCGGTGAACTTGTCGCGTATGAAGCTCTTGGCGAAGCTGGCGACCCACTGGCGCTCCGGCGCCCCCGGCTCGCCCAGCTGGTTCTTCTTGATGGCGCAGGTCAGCGGCGTCCACATCAAATAGCTGGCGGTCAGGGCGACGCGGCCGGGCTCACTGGCCCTGGCGAAGCGGTAGGTGTAGAGCCGCGCGCGGTCGGCCTCGGGGACGTCCCCGACCGGGATGGTGACCGGCTGAGGGCGCGGCCGGCCACCGAACAGCCCGGCCCGCGCCTCGTCGCAGGGCGGCGGCAAGGTCTCCGGCGGCTGGTCCATGGGCACGACGCCGAACCGGTTGGCCAGGCTCTGGATGAAGCTGTCGAAGCCACCCTCGCTGGCCGTGCCCATGCCGTGGATGATCAGCACCCTCAAGGGACGGTCAGCCGAGAGGGTCGTCGCGCCCGCGGCCGTGAAGCCGCCGTTGAGGGTGGCGACCCCCAGGAAGCTGTCCTTGTCCGCCGGAACGGTGACCGGGGCGCTGACGCAGGCGGCCAAGGCGGCGAGGCTCGCCGAGGCGAGGACCAGGCGCCCCGCCAGACGTCGTTCCGGCTTTGCCGATGGGCCCCTCATAGGCGACTCCCAGACCCAGCTTGTTGTTAGGCGCAAGCCAGTCCGACCGCAATCAACCCGTAGTCAGCAGGCAACTTCGCTCCGCAAATTTCCAAGAAAAGGAAAATGACCTAGAGTTTGGGACGACTGCTTGGGGGCAGTCAGTCGACGGGGACTTTCGCGGAACGGAGTGATTGGCGTTCCGGCTCAGCGGCATTCGTCGGACGGCGCCACATCGAGGCCGATCATGCCGCGTGAAATCCGTCTCAATGCGTTCGACATGAACAGCGTTGGTCATATCCAGCAGGGATTGTGGACGCACCCCCGCGACCGCTCAGCGTGCTACCTCGATCTCGGCTACTGGACCGACTACGCTCGCAAACTTGAAGCCGGTCTGTTTGACGGGATCTTTTTCGCCGACGTGATCGGCGTCAACGACGTCTACGGCGGAAGCGCCGATGCCGCTCTGCGGGGCGCGGTGCAGGCGCCGGTCAACGACCCGACGCTGCTGATCCCGGCGATGGCGGCAGCCACGCGCCATCTTGGTTTCGTCGTCACCTGCAATCTGACATACGAGCAGCCGTTCCTTTTCGCGCGGCGCATGTCGACGCTCGACCACCTCACCGGCGGCCGTATGGGATGGAACATCGTCACCGGCTATCTGGACAGCGCCGCGCGTTCTATCGGGCTCGCTGGGCAGACCGCGCATGATGATCGCTACGATCTGGCCGATGAATACATGGAGCTGGTCTACAAGCTGTGGGAGGGCAGCTGGGAGGATGCCGCCGTCGTGCGTGACGCGGCGCGCGGCGTCTATGCCGATCCGGCCAGGGTGCACATGGTGCACCACCACGGCAAGCAGTAGCGGGTCGATGCAATTCACCTGACGGAGCCGTCGCCC
>DASQSO010000343.1:0-7865 GCA_035642335.1 Caulobacteraceae bacterium | reverse complement strand
ACCCAAGACTGCCTCCAAAAAGCAGTCTTGAATCACGCTTCGCCGCTAGCGCGAATCCCTAGAGTCCACAGAACCTAGCGCGTCAGGCCCCCAAGAGAACCGATTCCAGCGGCCGAACACCTGCTCCCAGGCCAGGGTCAGGCGTAGGCCCTCCCGCTGGCCTGCCTCGCCGACGCTGATCAGCGACGCCAGCCAGCCGAACCGGTGCAGGGCCAGCGCGAAGCGCGGGCTCGGGCTGGCCCGCGTCCAGGGATCGGATCCGGCGGTGGCGGCAAGGGTCTCGCCCGCCAAGGGGAAGACTCCACCGACGATGGCGGCCGCCATGATCGGATCGGTCGGGCGCGAGTCACTTGGTCCCGCGGCCCAGCCCTCGGCCCTGGGCCGTTCCAGACCGCTCAGGTGGAACGGCGAGCCTTGCCAATCCTGGGCGACCCGATGGCGGAAGGCGGCGCCGGCCGCTTCAAGCAAAAGACTGGCGCGCACCGAGACGAGGGGCTGGGCGTCGGCCATCCGCCCTTTGCGGCTCAAACGCCTTTCAGGGCGCGAATATTGTGGGCATAACCGGCTGGGCCGTCCTTGAAGACGGCGGTGCCGGCGACCAGGGCCGTCGCCCCGGCGGCCAGACAGGCTGGCGCGGTTTCGGCCGTCACCCCGCCATCGACCTCCAGAATGATGTCGCGGCCCAAGGAATCGATCATCTCCCGCACCCGCTCGATCTTGCGCAGCTGCGAGGCGATGAAGCTCTGGCCGCCGAAGCCGGGATTGACCGTCATGATCAGCACCAGATCGATCTCGTCCAGGATCCATTCAATCGCCTCTGGCGAGGCGGACGGGTTCAGCACCACGCCGGCCTTGGCCCCGAGCTTGTGGATCTCCTTGACCGAGCGGTCCAGATGCGGTCCGGCCTCGGGGTGCAGGCTGATCCGGTCGGCGCCGGCCTCGCGGAAGGCCTCCAGATAGGGGTCGACCGGGGCGATCATCAGATGCACGTCGATCGGGATGGTGACGTGCGGGCGGATGCCTTTGACCACCATCGGCCCGATGGTGAGGTTGGGCACGAAATGGCCGTCCATCACGTCCACGTGCAGCCAGTCGGCGCCGGCGGCCTCGACCGCGCGGGCCTCCTCGCCCAGCCGCGCGAAATCGGCCGAGAGGATCGAGGGCGCGATGATCGGGTAGGCCATGGGCGGAGTTAACGCGGGCGCCTTGCGCCACGCAAGCGCGCGAGCCCCCTTAAGACGGGCGGGAGGCTTTTTCGTCGATGCCCGAGGCGCCCTCGCGGGCCTCGAGCCGTGCGGCGACCTCGTCGAGGCTGACGTCGCACGCGGCCAGCAGGACCAGCCAGTGGTAGATGACGTCGGCGCTTTCGGCGGCCAGGGCGTCCTTATCGCCCTGGGCCGCGGCCAGCACGGCCTCGACCGCCTCCTCGCCGAACTTCTTGGCGGCCAGGGGCGGCCCGCCGGCCAGCAGCTTGGCGGTGTACGACGAGGCGGGGCTGGCGCCGCGGCGGGACGCGATAACCGCCTCAAGGCGATCGACGATGTCGGCGAAGCGGCTCATGGGCGCGTCTCCTTCAGGTCAGCCGCACCGGCAGGCCGGCGGCGGCCATCGCGGTCTTGGCCTCGCCGATGCTGATCTCGCCGAAGTGGAAGATCGAAGCCGCTAGCACCGCATCGGCACCCCCATCGCGCACCGCGGCGACCAGGTCGGAGGCCTTGCCGGCGCCGCCCGAGGCGATCACCGGCACGCCGACCGCCGATGAGACGGCTTTCAGCAAAGCTGTGTCGTAGCCGGTCTTGGCGCCGTCCTGGTCCATCGAAGTGAGCAGGATCTCGCCAGCGCCGCGCTCGACCGCCTGGACGGCGTAGTCGACCACATCGAGGCCGGTGGCCTTGCGGCCGCCATAGGTGAAGACCTCCCAGCCGTCGTTGCGCCCGGGGGTGGCCGAACGTCTGGGTCCATGGCGCGCGTCGATGGCGCAGACGATGCACTGGGAGCCGAAGGCGTCGGCGGCTCTGGCGATCAGATCGGGGTCCTCGACCGCGGCGGTGTTGATCGAGACCTTGTCGGCACCGGCGCGCAAGAGGGCGCGCGCGTCCTCGACGCTGCGGATGCCGCCGCCGACGCCGACCGGCATGAAGCAGACGTCGGCTGTGCGGGCGACCACGTCGAGGATGGCGCCGCGGCCCTCGTGGCTGGCGGTGATGTCGAGAAACATCAGCTCGTCCGCGCCGGCGGCGTCATAGGCTCCGGCCTGCTCAACCGGATCGCCGGCGTCGCGCAGGGAGAGGAACTGCACGCCCTTGACGACGCGCCCATCCTTCACGTCCAGGCAGGGGATGACGCGGACCTTAAGCATCTTGGGCCTTGAGCATCAGGCTACCGACGCCTGCAGCGCCTCTTTCGGCCCGATGGTCCCGGCATAGAGGGCGCGGCCGAGCACCGCGCCGGCGATGGGCGTGCCCTTGCGGGCGCGCAGGTTCTGGATGTCGGCGACGGTGGCCAGACCGCCGGCGGCGATCACCGGAATGGTCACGGTGTCCGCCATCGCCCCGAACACCTCGACATTGAAGCCCATCAGGGCGCCGTCGCGGTCGATATCGGTGACGATCAGGGCCGAGACTCCGGCGTCCTCGAATCGCCTGGCGACGGTGAGCGCGTCAAGGCCGGAATCCTCCAGCCAGCCCTGCACGGCGACCTTGCCCTTGCGTACATCGACGCTGACAGCGACCTGCTCGGGCCATTCACGGGCGGCGGTCTTGACCAGCTCCGGATCGCGCACGGCGACGGTGCCCAGGATGACGCGGCTGACCCCGGCCTCGATCCAGGCCTCGACATTGGCCAGACTGCGGATGCCGCCGCCCAGCTGAACCGGGATCGAGACCGCCTGCAGGATCGCCTCGACCGCCTGGTCGTTGACCGCCCGGCCCTCGGCCGAGCCGTTCAGGTCGACAACATGCAGCCACTCGAAGCCGGCCTTCACCCAGGCCCGCGCCTGTTCGGCGGGGTTCTCGTTGAACACGGTGGCGGTGGCGAAGTCGCCATGCACAACCCGCACGCAATGGCCGTCCTTCAGGTCGATGGCCGGGTAGAGGATCACGGTCGCCACTCCAGGAAGTTGGCCAGAAGCTTCAGGCCCGCGGCCTGCGATTTTTCCGGGTGGAACTGCACCCCGGCGATATTGCCCCGCGCCACCGCGGCGGGAAACCGCCCGCCATGGTCCACCTCGGCCATGACGCTGTCATCGCCGTCTGGATAAAAAGCGAAGGAGTGGGTGAAATACATCGGCACGCGGTCGGGCAGGCCCGCGAGCAGGGCATGGTCGGTCATGGCCTCGAGCCCGTTCCAACCCATGTGCGGCACTTTGAACCCCCGGCCATCCGGCTCGATCCGCCGCACGTCGCCCTCGATCCAGTCCAGCCCCGGCGTCTCGCCGAACTCCAGCCCGCGTGAGGCCAGGAGCTGCATACCGACGCAGATGCCCAGAAAAGGGACGCAGCGACGCCGCGCCGCCTCTTCCAGCGCCCAGCCCAACCCTGGCCTGGCCTCGACCAGCCCCATGCAGGCGGCGAAGGCGCCGACGCCCGGCAGCACGATCGCGTCGGCGGCGGCGATGGTTTCTGGGTCGGCGGTGACGGCGATCCGGCGCGCGCCATCCAGCCCGGCGCCGGCCTTCAACAGCGCCTTCTCGGCCGAGCGAAGGTTGCCCGACCCGTAGTCGATCAGGGCGATGCTCTGCATGGAAACCTCAGAGCACGCCCTTGGTGGAGGGGGCGTGGCCGGCGGTCTTCGGATCCAGCTCCATCGCCTGGCGCAGCGCCCTGGCCAGCGCCTTGAAGCCGCTCTCGGCGATGTGGTGGCTGTTCTCGCCGTAGAGGGTCTCCAGGTGCACGCAGGCGCCGGCGTTCATGGCGAAGGCGTGGTGGAATTCCTTGAACAGTTCGGTGTCCATCTCGCCCACCTTCGGCCGCACGAAGCCGACCTTCCAGACCAGATAGGGCCGGTTGGACAGGTCGAGCGAGCAGCGGGTCAGGGTCTCGTCCATGGGGATGTAGGCGCTGCCGAAGCGCCGCACGCCCTTGAAGCCGTCCAGCGCCTTGGCGATCGCCTGGCCGATGACGATGCCAGTGTCCTCCACCGTGTGGTGCATGTCGATGTGCAGGTCGCCCTTGGTCTCGACCTTCAGGTCGATGCCGCCGTGGCGGGCGAAGCTTTCCAGCATGTGGTCGAAAAAGCCGATGCCGGTGGAAATTTCGGACACGCCGGTCCCATCCAGATCGAGGCTCACTCGGATCTGGGTCTCCTTGGTCTCACGCGTCACCTCGGCCGTGCGGCTGGCGGCCATGATCGGCAGGCTCCTTCAAAGTCCGGCTTTTCGGGCGAGGTCGTTCAGCGAGACCTGCGGCCTTGGGCCATAGTGCGAGATCACCTCGGATGCACAAAGCGAGCCGAGCCGCCCTGAGTGCGGCAAGGACAGGCCCTTGGCGAGGCCGAAGAGAAAGCCGGCCGCGTATTGGTCGCCCGCGCCGGTGGTGTCCACGACTTTTTCAACGGGAACCGCTTCAATAACGTGAATCTGGTCGCCGCTGACGATCAGCGAGCCCTTTTCACCGCGGGTTACCACAGCGATGCCGGCCAGGCCGCGCACGGCCTCGACGGCGGCGTCGAAGTCGCCGGTCTGGAATAGCGAGGTGATCTCGTCGGCGTTGGCGAAGAGAATATCCACCTCCGCCCCGGTGAAGGCGACCAGTCCGGCGCGGTGCCGCTCGACCACGAAGGAGTCCGACAAGGTCAGCGCCACCAGCCGTCCCACCCCGCGCGCCAGGCCCGCGGCCTTGGCGAAGGCTCTGCGCGCCGGCGGCGGATCGAACAGATAGCCCTCAAGAAAGACGATGCTGGCGGCCTCGATCACGTCGCGATCGACGTCGTCGGGATCGAGCAGCGCCGCCGCGCCCAGGGCCGTGCACATGGTGCGTTCGCCTTCCGGCGTGACATTGATCAGGCAGCGGCCAGTGGGCGCGCCGCTCTTCAGCACCCCGCCGGCGAAGCGCGCGCCGATGACGTCCATGTCGCGGGCGTAGACCTCGCCGAGCGCGTCGGCGGCCACTTTGCCGATGTGGACGCCGCGGCCGCCCAGGCTGGCGATGCCTGCGATGGTGTTGCCGGCCGAGCCGCCCGAGGCCTCGACGGCGGTTCCCATCCGCGAATAGAGGCTGTCGGCGCGCGCATCGTCGACCAGCATCATCGAGCCCTTGACGAGGCCCTCGTCAGCCAGGAAGTCATCCGACGCCTGTGCGATCACATCGACGATGGCGTTGCCGATGGCGGCGACGTCGTAAAGCGTGTTCATGGGTTGGGAATGAAGCTCTGGTGAAAGGCGTGCGCACTATAGGGAATGCGGCGCGGGCCGCAACGCGGTGGGCAGCCTAGATGCGCATTGCCCTTTTGACCCCCGCACCGGACGAACCGCGTTTCGCCGCCATCGTGGTGCAGTGGTTCGACCGCGTGGCCGCCGCTCTGCGCCTTGCCGACATCGAGGCGGAGGCCCGCACCTGGATCGCGCCGGGCGACCTTTCCGGCTTCGATGGCATCTCGCCGCTGCTGGCCTGGAGCTATTTTCAGGCGCCCGATGGCTGGGCGGCGCTGCTCGATCGGCTCGCGGGGCTGGGTCGGCCGATCGCCAATCCGGTCGACACCCTGCGCTGGAATACCCGCAAGACCTATCTGGCTGAGCTGGCGGCCGCCGGCGCGCCGGTGACCCCGACCCTATTTGTGGATCAGCTGACGCCCGAGTTGATCGCCGAGGCGCACGCTCGCTTCGGCCCCGAACTGGTCGCCAAGCCGCAGATGTCCGCCGGCGCGCACGAGACAGTGCGGCTGACCCTTGGCGGCGATGCGGCCGGGGCGCCGTCCGGCGCGGCCATGCTGCAGCCCTTCCTGCCGGCGGTGGCCGAAGAGGGGGAGCTTTCGCTTTTCTATTTCGACCGCCGGTTCAGCCACGCGGTCGCCAAGCGGGCCACGGGCGGCGACTTTCGCGTCCAGTTCCAGTTCGGCGGCCAATATGAGGCGATCACGCCGCCGCCCGGCGCCGTCGCGGCAGCGGACGCGGTGCTGGCGGTTGCGCCCATCCCGCTGGTCTATGCCCGCGTCGACCTGTTGCGCGGCCCCGGCGGCGGCTTCTGGCTGGTCGAATTGGAGGCCATCGAGCCCGACCTCTATCTGGAACATGCCCCCGACGGTGGCGCGGCCTTCGCCGCCGCCGTGTGGAGGGCCCTAGAGGAATAGGTCCCGCGACGGGCAGAGGTTGGCGATCAGGCAGGTCGCACAGTGAGGTTTGCGCGCCACGCAGACATAGCGGCCGTGCAGGATCAACCAATGGTGGGCGCGGGACAGGTAGGCCGGTGGCGTGATCGCCATCAGGTCCTGCTCGACCTGGTCCGGCGTCTTGCCCTGGCTCAGCTTCAGCCGGTGGGCGACGCGGAAGACGTGGGTGTCGACGGCGATGGCCGGCTCGATATCCAGCTCGTTCAGCACCACGCTGGCGGTCTTGCGCCCGACGCCGGGCAGGCTCTGCAGGGCCTCGCGGTTGAGCGGGACTTCGCCGCCATGCCGCTCGACCAGCATCTGCGAGAGGCGGATGACGTTCCTGGCCTTGGTCCGATAGAGGCCGATCGAGGCGATGTAGGGGATCAGGCCGCTCTCTCCGAGCTTGAGTATCATCTGCGGCGTGTCGGCAACGGCGTAGAGCTTGTCCGTCGCCTTGTTCACCGACTTGTCGGTGGCCTGGGCCGAGAGCACCACGGCGACCAAGAGCGTGAACGGGGTCTTGAAGCGAAGTTCGGTGCGCGGATTGGGCGTCGCGACGGCGAAGCGCTCGAAAATCGTCTCGATACGGGCCTTTTCGGCCGGAGAAAGCCGCCGCCGGGCGGGCCTGGATTTCGCGAGCTTGGCCATCGGACGCAACATCGCCTGTGTCGGATGCGCCGCCAAGCGCGTCTCGGGCTTCAAAGCCGATGCGAGGCGCTATAGCGTCGCCGCCGATGAACGCGCCCGCCAATCCCCTAGCCGCCGATGCGAGCCCCGTCATGGCGCAGTTCTTCGAGGCGAAGGCGCGCCAGCCCGACGCGCTGGTCTTCTTCCGCATGGGCGACTTCTACGAACTGTTCTTCGACGATGCTGAAAAGGCCGCGGTGGCGCTCGGCATCGCGCTGACCGCGCGGGGAACGCACCAGGGCGCGCCGATCCCCATGGCCGGCGTGCCGGTGCACGCCGCAGAGGCCTATCTGGCCAAGCTGATCCGCGCCGGCTTCAAGGTCGCCGTCTGCGAGCAGATGGAGGACCCCTCCGAGGCGCGCAAACGCGGTGGCAAGGCCATCGTGCGGCGCGACGTGGTACGGGTGGTGACGCCGGGTACGCTTACAGAGGACGGCCTGCTCGACGCGCGCGGGGCCAATCGCCTGGCCGCGGTCGCCTTCCGCGCCGGCCAGGCGGCGGTGGCCAGCGTCGAGCTCTCCACCGGCGAGGTCGAGGTGATCGCCACCGGCCGCGACGGCGTGGCCGGCGTGCTGGCGGCGCTGGCGCCCTCGGAAATCCTGGTTCCCGACCGCCTGTTCACCGACGCCGAACTGGCCGTGGCGCTGAGGGCCCAAAGCGGCCTCGTCCAGCCGGTCGCCCAGGCCCTGGCCGAGCCGGCCGCCGCCGAGGCCAGGGTCAAGCGGCTCTACGGCGTCGATACGCTCGACGGCTTCGGCCCCCTGAGCGGCGCGGAGATCTCGGCGCTCGGCCTGATCGCCGCCCATCTGGAGGTGACCCAGGCCGGCCGGCCGCCGGCCCTGCGTGCGCCGAGGCGCGCCGGCGAGAGCGAC
>DASQSO010000342.1:0-4541 GCA_035642335.1 Caulobacteraceae bacterium | reverse complement strand
CGCCGGCGGCGACCTTCGGCCAGATCTGGGTGGCGACCGATTTCATCGGCCCCTTGTGCCCCTCGTTGGGGCCGTAGACGTTGAAGAACTTCAAGCCCACCCACTGGGGCGGCGCATAGCCGCGTCCGGCCTGGCGCACGGCGAAGAGGTCGAACAGCGCCTTCGACCAGCCGTAGGCGTTGAGCGGCCGCAAAAGCATCAGCGAGTCCAGGTCGTCCCTGTCGGCAAAGCCTTGCGAGCCGTCGCCATAGGTCGCCGCCGACGAGGCGTAGATCAGCCGCCGCTGCCGGTCGGCGCACCAGCGGAAAAGGTCCCGTGACAGGCCGAAATTGGTCTGGATGATCCTGTCGGCGTCCGGCTCGGTGGTCGAGGAGATGGCGCCCATATGCACGACGGCCTCGACGTCGGCCGCGTGCTTCTCCAGCCAGCCGAACATGTCTTCCGGCTCGACGAAATCGGCGATCGGGTGCTTGGCGATGTTGCGCCACTTGCCGAGATTCACCCCGCGCAGCCGGTCGCAGACCACCACGTCCCGGTCGCGGTCCTCGGCCAGTCTGGCGGCGATGTTCGAGCCGATGAAACCGGCGCCGCCGGTGACGAAAACGATGCGACGGGTCATCCGCCTACGCTCCTGACTGAGCTTCGGAGGATTGGACGCCCACGTCCTCCGAAGCCTCGGCGTAGGAGGATGCGCGCTTGGTGAGCTTCGCGATGGCGGCCGTGGTCGAATGGCCCTCGACGATGGCGGCGAGCTTCACCTCGCCGCCCCAGGCCTCCACCAGGTCGTGGCCGACGACGCCCTCGACGCTGTAGTCGGCGCCCTTGACCAGCACGTCCGGCCGCGCCGCCTCGATCAGCGCCACCGGCGTCTCCTCATCGAACGGAACCACCAGGTCGATGGCGCCAAGGCCGCCGAGCACCAGGGCGCGGGATTCCAGGTCGTTCACCGGCCTGCCCTCGCCTTTCAGCGCCCGCACCGAGCGATCGCTGTTCAGCCCGACCACCAGCCGGTCGCACCAGGCCCGCGCCTGGGTCAGATAGGCGACATGGCCGCGATGGATGATGTCGAAACAGCCGTTGGTGAAGCCGATCTTCAGCCCCTGCTCGCGCCAGTGGGCGATCTCGCGGACCATGCGCTCGGGCGTGGCGATCTTGGCTTCGGCTGGCGCCTGGTGTTGGGCCACCTCGGCCTCGATTAGTTCGTCCGGCGAGGCGGTTGCGGTGCCGGCCTTCTGCACCACGACGCTGGCGGCCAGCACCGCCAGCTCGATCGCCTGGTCCAGGGCGGCCTCGGAGGCCAGGGCCGCCCCCAGCGCCGCCAGCGCGGTGTCGCCGGCGCCGGAAGTATCGTAGACCTGCGGCGCCGCGCGGCGGAAATGCCGCACGGCGCCGTCGCGATCGCCCAGCGACATGCCGTCAGCCGCGCGCGTCACCAGCACCGCCTTGCACGGCGACAGCTCCAGCGCCCGCGCCAGCGCCGCCTCGACCTCGGCATCGGTCCCGGTCGGCATATCGGTGGCGAAGGCCAGTTCGGCGGCGTTTGGCTTGACCAGGTCGGCCGCGCCATAGCGGTCGAAGGACCGAGCTTTG
The DNA here is from genome assembly GCA_035642335.1 of Caulobacteraceae bacterium. Taxonomy (GTDB): domain Bacteria; phylum Pseudomonadota; class Alphaproteobacteria; order Caulobacterales; family Caulobacteraceae; genus Poindextera. The sequence continues at coordinate 2,951 of DASQSO010000342.1, read as the reverse complement.
GAATCGACAATCAACACGGCGCCTTCGCGCTTCGCCGCCGCGTGGCAGGCCTCGATCACCGCCGGCGTCACCACCCCCTTGCCGTAGTCGGAGATCAGGATCGCGCCGGCGCCGGCGGCGGCGTTCTGGATGGCGCGGATCAGCTGGGCCTGGACGTCGCCGGCGATCGGATGTTTGGCCTCGTCGTCGACGCGGAGCAGCTGCTGACCGCCGGAGACGAACCGAGCCTTGACCGTGGTCGGGCGGTCGGGATCGGTGACCAGGAACCCCTCGATGCCGGTCTCGTCCGCCAGCAAGCGCACGGCCTCGTTGGCCGCGCCGTCCTTGCCGACAACGCCGACCAGCCGCGCCTCGGCGCCCAGGGAGGCGACGTTGCGCGCCACATTGCCGGCCGCGCCCAGCATGACGATCTCGCGGGTCCGGCTCATGATCGGGATCGGCGCCTCGGCCGAGATGCGGCTGACCTCGCCATAGACGAAGCGGTCGACCATCAGGTCGCCGACGCACGCCACCTTGGCGCCGCGCATGGCGCCGAGGCGGGACTGGAGGCTGATCAGGTCCATCGCGAGGCCAGGGTGTCGGGCCTGATGCCGGCGCCGTCAAGCCATGGCTAGGCGCGCACGGCCGCATGGACGGCCTTCAGGCGGGCAAACAAGGGGGCGGCGGCGTCCAGGGGCAGGCAGCTCGGGCCGTCGCAAAGGGCCTTCTCCGGGTCGGGATGGAACTCCAGAAAGACGCCGTCCGCCCCCGCGGCAACCGCGGCCATGGCCAGGGTCGGCACGCCCTCGCGCCGGCCGCCGGCCGAGGCGCCGTTGGTGTTGGGGTTGGCGCCCGGCAGCTGGGTGGCGTGGGTGGCGTCGATGGTCACCGGCACGCCCAAAGCCCGCATCACCGGAATGCCCAGCATGTCGACGACCAGGTTGTTGTAGCCGAACGAGACGCCGCGTTCGCACAGGATGGTCAGGTCGGTCGCCACAGCCTCCTTGACCTTGTCGATGATGTTGCGGCCGTCCAACGGCGCCAGGAACTGGCCCTTCTTGACGTGCAGCCAGCCGCCCTCGCGCTGCACGGCGCGGGCGGCGGCAACGATCAGGTCGGTCTGGCGGCAGAGGAAGGCCGGGATCTGCACCACCGCGGCGATCTCGGAGACCGGATCGGCCTGGGCGACCTCGTGGATGTCGGTGCAGATCGGCACGCCCAGTTGCTCGCGAACCTCGGCCAGCATGGCGAGGCCCCGGGCGAACCCCGGCCCGCGATAGCTCTGCATCGACGAACGGTTGGCCTTGTCGAAACTGGCCTTGAACACGAACGGCAGGCCGAGCGCCGTGGTGTCGGCCTTGAGCCGCCGCGCGGTCTCCATGGCCAGGTCCAGGTCCTCGAGCACGTTCAGCCCGGCGATGACCAGCAGCGGCTGGCCGTCACCGATCGCCAGGTCCCATTTCTTCATCCGCAGCAGAACCATGCGCCTTCCTTGAACCTCGTCTCCCGCCCGGCTGATCCGATCGCCGCGCCCAGCCGTAGAACTGACGCGGCCGCCTGCCGGGCACAAGTGGCCAGAAGGGCCCTCGACGGCGGCGCCGCCAGCCGCTGGCGGCGCCCCCTACTGCCCTTCGGCGCCCGCCGGCCGCGCCCGGACGCGGGTGTTAGCGTAGGTCGTGCATCCTTTCCCGCTTCGTGACATTGTCGGCGAGGTAGAGAACAAAAGGGGCGGCGTCATGAGCGACCTCACCCAAACCTGCGGGACCGATGCGGTGTTCGGCGACCTGCCGGACCTGCGCAAGGCGCCGGCGGTTTTTCGCGCGGCGCTGAGGATCGCCGCCCGCAACTGGCTGTGGGGGTCGATCACCTTCACCCTGCCGTCGGGCCGCGAAATCCCCATTCAGGGCAGCCAGCCCGGGCCGGACGCGCGCGTCATCGTCAACGATTTCCGCTGCATGCGCCGGGTGATGGCCGCCGGCGACATCGGCTTCGCCGAAGGCTTCATGGCCGGCGAATGGGACACGCCCGACCTGACGGCGGTGCTGGAGTCCGCCAGCCTCAATTTCGACCGGCTTGGACAGCTGGTGAACGGCAATCCGCTGAGCCGAGTGATCAACTACTTCGCCCACAAGCTGCATTCGAACACCCGCGGCGGCTCGCGGCGCAACATCCACGCCCACTACGACCTGGGCAACGCCTTCTATGAACGCTGGTTGGACCCGACGATGACCTATTCGTCGGCCTGGTTCGAGCGCGACGGCCAGTCGCTTGACGAGGCCCAGCGGCACAAATACGCCGAGCTCGCCCGCGGCATGGGGCTGGCGCCGGGCCATCACGTGCTGGAGATCGGCTGCGGCTGGGGCGGCTTCGCCGAGTTCGCCGCCCGCGAGGTCGGCGCGCGGGTTACCGGGGTCACCATCTCGCGCGAGCAGTACGACTTCGCCAAGAAACGCATGTTCGAGAATGATTTGGCGGAGAAAGCTGACATACGGCTGATCGACTATCGCGACGTGGAGGGCCGGTTCGACCGCGTCGCCTCGATCGAGATGTTCGAGGCGGTCGGCGAGCGCTACTGGCCGGCCTATTTCGAGAAGATCCACAACGCCCTGACGCCCGGCGGCCGCGCCGGCCTGCAGATCATCACCATCCGCGACGAGTTCTTCGATGAGTACCGCCGACGCGCGGATTTCATTCAGAAATACGTCTTTCCCGGCGGCATGCTGGGCAGCGAGAAACGCCTGCGCCAGGAGACCGGCCGCGCCGGCCTTGAATGGGCCAATATCGCCCGTTTCGGCCCGCACTACGCCGAGACCCTGCGCCAATGGGGCGAGCGATTCGAGGCCAGCTGGGCCGAGCTCCCGCCCCTGGGCTTTGACGAGCGCTTTCGCAAGCTCTGGCGCTTCTATCTCAGCTATTGCGAAGCCGGCTTCCGCAGCGGCCGCACCAACGTCGTGCAACTGACGTTGGCCAAG
>DASQSO010000341.1:0-2277 GCA_035642335.1 Caulobacteraceae bacterium | reverse complement strand
TGAACCGGCCGGTTCTTATCGATCCCATGATGATGGCGGCCACCAGCGCCGACCACGGACAGAAGCATGACCCCGGCGAACCGACAAAAGCTCGAAAAAGGGGATTGACCTCCAAGGGCCCGTTACAGAAGGGGAGAAGGGACGCGGTGGCTGGCCTTGTCCCTTTAAAACCCGCTGGCCAGGGCTTCCGGGGGCCTCGTCTTTTCTCGCCTCGCCATGAGGTTGTTCAGGGCGTTGACGTAGGCCTTGGCGCTCGCGGTCATGGTGTCGGTGTCGGATGCCGTGCCCGTCGCAATCCGGCCGTCCTCTTCCAGCCGCACCGAGACCTGCGCCTGGGCGTCGGTGCCCTCGGTGACCGCATGCACCTGGAACAGCCGAAGCACGGCGCTGTGCGGCGCGACCTGACGGATGGCGTTGAAGACGGCGTCCACCGGGCCGTCGCCCCGCACCACGGCCGAGCGCTCCACCCCGTCGATGCTGGCGGTCAGAGCCGCTTCCTGTGGGCCTTCGGTGCCGGCCACCACCCGCAAGCTCACCACCTTGATCCGCTCCGAGCCCTTGGCCAGAGCGTCGTCGACCAGGGCGACGATGTCGTCGTCATAGACGTCCTTCTTCTTGTCGGCCAAGGCCTTGAAGCGGGTGAAGGCGTCGTTCAGCGCGTTGTCGCCCAGCTCGTAGCCCAGCCCCTTCAGCTTTTCGCGGAAGGCATGGCGGCCGGAATGCTTGCCCATGACCAGGTTGGTGGCGCCCTGGCCAACGTCCTCGGGCCGCATGATCTCGTAGGTGTCGGCGTTCTTCAGCATGCCGTCCTGGTGGATGCCCGACTCGTGAGCGAAGGCGTTCTTGCCGACCACCGCCTTGTTGAACTGCACCGGAAAGCCGGTGATGGCCGAGACATAGCGGCTGGCGCGGGTGATGTGGCTGGTGTCGATGGCTGAATCGAAACGCAGCCGGTCGCCGCGCACGCGCAGCGCCATGACGATCTCCTCCAGCGCCGCGTTGCCGGCCCGCTCGCCGAGGCCATTGACCGCGCACTCCACCTGACGCGCCCCGGCCTCGACCCCGGCCAGGCTGTTGGCCACCGCCAGGCCCAAATCGTTGTGGCAGTGGGTGGAGAAGATCACCCCGTCGGCGCCCGGCACGTTTTCGATCACGTCGCGGAACATCTCGGCGTATTCGGACGGATAGGAATAGCCGACCGTGTCCGGCAGGTTGATGGTCTGGGCCCCGGCGCGGATCGCCGCCTCGACGCAGCGGCGCAGCACGTCGCGCTCGGTGCGGCTGGCGTCCTGGGCCGACCATTCTACGTCGCCGGCGAGGTTGCGCGCCAGGGTCACCGAGCCGGTCACCTGCTCGATCACCTCCTCGGGCGACATGCGCAGGATGTGGTTGCGGTGCGAGGGGCTGGTGGAGATGAAGGTGTGGATACGGCCGCGTTTGGCCCGCCGCACCGCCTCGCCCGCCCGCTCGATATCGGCCGGATTGGCCCGGGCCAGGCCGCAGATCACCGAGCCGGTGATCAGCTCGGCCACCTTGGATACCGCCTCGAAATCGCCGTTGGAGGCGATCGGAAAGCCCGCCTCGATCACGTCGACCTTCATGTCCTCGAGAATCTTGGCCAGTTCCAGCTTCTCATCCAGCGACATGGAGGCGCCGGGCGACTGCTCTCCGTCACGCATGGTGGTGTCGAAGATGATGACGCGGTCCTTGGGGGATGCGTCGGCGGGCGCGGCGGAGGCGGCGTCAGGGGCGCTCGCGTCGGCGGCGGAATGAGTCTCGGTGGTCATGGGATGGGCTCGTCTGCTTGGGCTTTTCTGATGGGCGGCGGGATCGTCTTGTCCCCTGCACGCCCGGCCGCGACGAACCCGCGGCCCCTAGAGCGTCCAGGGGCTGGTAAGACCGAGCAGAATAAGCGCGCGAGCGGCGTCCATGGCTGGCGGGATACACGGAGGTGGGGGATTGGGCAAGGGGTGGTGGGACGAAGTCAGGTCCTCAGGACCCCGTGACACGGCCGATGAAGTGACATCCCGCGGGGTCCATGGCGAGAAACCGCTTCCAGTCAGCGGGGAACAGCGACCAATAGACACGCTCATTCGCCCACCTTTCTCCGCGCAATTCCTAGCTATCAGATCGACCCCTTGAGTACGAGAGACTTGCAGGTAGCGACACAATCCCAACGGAGAACCACCATGCCCGACCCTATCGGCTTCCTCGGCCTCGGCGACCTCGGCCAGCCCATCGCCGGCAACCTCATGGCGGCCGGCCACGCGCTCACCG
>DASQSO010000340.1:0-2172 GCA_035642335.1 Caulobacteraceae bacterium | reverse complement strand
CGGCCCCCGGCGGCCAGGTCAGGAAGGGGTGCTGCAGCACTTCATGCAGAGCCTGCACCCCTACGTCGCCTTCGCCATCCTGCCGCTGTTCGCTTTTACCGCGACGGGGGTCTCCTTTGCCGGCCTGCGCTGGAGCGACGTGGCGGCGCCGGCGCCCCTGGGGATCGCGGCTGGCCTCTTCATCGGCAAGCAGGCCGGCGTACTGGCGGCGGTCTTCATCCTGGTCAGGACCGGCCTGGCGCGGCGCCCGACCGGATCGACCTGGCTGGAGCTCTACGGCGTGGCGCTGCTGTGCGGCGTCGGCTTCACCTTGAGCCTCTTCATCGGGACGCTGGCCTTTTCCGGCCAAGGCGAACTCGCCCGCGGCCAGATGACACTCGGCGTCGCCGCCGGCTCGATCGCCTCGGCGCTGGCCGGGATGGCGGTCCTGGCGATCGCCGGCCGCCGACGCCAAGCGCGTGAAAAAGCCCTCCCCGATCAGGGGAGGGCTCGTTCGCAAGCCTAATCGTCCGAACGGGAAGCCCTACTCCGCGGCGGCCGGCTGCTTGGGCGAATAGCCGAGCACGGCCTTGGTTTCCAGGTATTCATGGAAGCCGTAGTCGCCCCACTCGCGCCCGTTACCGCTCATCTTGTAGCCACCGAAAGGCGCGGTCATGTCGCCGCCGCCGTTGATCGACACCTGGCCGGCGCGCAGCTGGGAAGCCACCTTGCGCACCTTGTCCATGTCGGTCCCGGAGATGTAGGCGGCGAGGCCGTATTCGGTGTCGTTGCCGATGTCCACCGCCTGGTCGACGCTGTCGTAGCCCAGGATCGAGACCACCGGGCCGAAGATCTCTTCCTTGGCGATGGTCATGTCGCTGGTGACGTTGGCGAACACGGTCGGCTTCACATAGTAGCCCTTGTCCAGGCCGTCCGGACGGTCGGGACCGCCGGCGACCAGGGTGGCGCCCTCGGCGATGCCGGCCTTAATCAGGCGCTGGATCTTCTCCCACTGGGTCTTGTTGACCACCGGGCCGATCCGGGAGTTGCCGTTCGGATCGCCGACGGTGGTCGCTTCGGCGGCTTCCTTGGCGATCGAGATGGCTTCGTCCATCTTCTTGGCCGGCACCAGCATGCGGGTCGGCGCGTTGCAGGACTGGCCGGAGTTGTTCATCACCGAGCCGACGCCGCGAGCGACGGCGCTCTTCATGTCGGCGTCTTCCATGATGATGTTCGGGCTCTTGCCACCCAGCTCCTGGGCGACGCGCTTGACCGTCGGCGCGGCGGCCTTGGCCACCTCGATGCCGGCGCGGGTCGAGCCGGTGAACGAGACCATGTCGATGTCCGGGTGGCTGGAGATGGCGGCGCCCACGTCGGCGCCCGTGCCGTTGATCATGTTGAACACCCCGGCCGGCACGCCGGCGGCGTGCAGGACCTCGGTCCACAGATAGGCGGAGAACGGCGCCTCTTCCGACGGCTTCAGCACCATGGTGCAGCCGGTGGCGAGCGCCGGGATCACCTTGCAGGCGATCTGGTTGATCGGCCAGTTCCACGGCGTGATCATGCCGCAGACGCCGATCGGTTCCTTCACGATGCGGGTCGTGCCGCGGTCTTCGTCGAACTTGAAGTTCTTCAGGACCTCGATGCCGGTGGACAGGTGACCGAGGCCGGTGGCGGCCTGGGCCTGTTGCGCCAGGCTGGCCGGAGCGCCCATTTCCTCGGTGATGGCGTTGGCGATATCGCCGAAACGCTTCCGATATTCGGTCAGGATGCGCTGCAGCAGATCGATGCGCTCTTCGCGGGTGGTCAGTGAATAGGTCTCGAACGCCTTGCGGGCGGCCTTGACCGCCTTGTCAACGTCCGCCGCGGAGCCGGCGGAGATGTGGCCGGCGACCCCTTCGGTGGCCGGATTGATCACGTCCATCGACTTGGGCGTGACCGGATCGACCCACTGTCCGTCGATGTAGAACTTCATGTACTCGCGCATGCCATCCTCCTTGGGGCGTCATCCCACCAGCCTCGGGTCCTTGATCGGCCGGGCCAATTCGGCCGGCATATTAGTGATCGCGGTTCATTCTGGAAGGGGGAGACGGAAATTCCCCGGTTTTCGCTTCACCACAGGGGATGGCGAACCACCGCGCCAAGGGCCTCATCGATGCGTCCACGCGTGCCGTCGGTGGTCCCGTCCGGCAG
>DASQSO010000339.1:0-5378 GCA_035642335.1 Caulobacteraceae bacterium | reverse complement strand
CTGGAGTTCGACGACGCCTCCCGCGGCGCGATCGTCGACGGCGAGGCCCGCGCGCTCGTGGGCCGCGCGCCCAGGCGGGCCAGCTCAGCCGACGGCGATCAGGGCGATCTCTTCTGATCGTGTTTGGCCACGACGCCGTGGACGGCTAGACTGCCGACGATGAACGCCTACGATCGCAACCTCGCCAACGAACCAGGCCTCGCCGTCCTGCACTATGGCGACGGGGAATACGCCGTGATGAGGCCGGGCCGCTTCGTGCTCTGCGCGGTGACGGCCGCGAAGATTCCGCTGGAGGACCTGCGCTACTGGAACCCGGTGACCCAGGAAGCGTACGCCGGCCCCGAGCAGGCTCTGCAGCGCTGGCGCGAGCTCAACCCGAGCGAGACCAAACCCTAGCTTGGCCTAGCCATCCAAGGCCGCATAGACCTCGTCGGCCCAGCGCCTATGCACCCAGAACCACCAATCCTCGGGCCGGGCGCGGATGCGCTCTTCGAGGAAGGCGTTGATCAGCCGGGCGCCATGGGCCAGGTCGGCGACACGGTCGCCGGTGTTCTCAAGATAGATCGGCTCGCAGACCGTGGCGCGGAACCGCGCGCCTTTCAGGCGCTCGATATAGCCCAGCTGCAGCCGCGCGCCCGAGCGCAGCACCAGCCGCATCGCTCCGGTCGCCGTGCGCGCCGGCTGGCCGAAGAAGAGGTCGATGACCCCCTCGTTGAACTTCTGGTCGTTGAGCAGGGCCACCGACTCGCCGCGTTCGAGCGCCGCGAACAGGCCGCGCAGGGCCGCCGCCTCGCCCTTCGGTGCGAACACCTTGATGCCGTACTTGCGCCGGCTCTCGATGATGCGCTGATCGAAATAGGGATTGTTGGTCGGCCGGTAGGTCACCTGGCACTTGATGCCGGCGTCCATCAGCACCGCGGCCATCACCTCGAAATTGGCCAGGTGGCCGGAGACATAGACCGCCGCGCCACCGCCGTTGGCGATCTCGGCCAGGCGCTCGGCGCCAACCACCTCGACGCGGCCCTTCGATGGCGTCAGCCGGTCCATCAGGACCATTTCGAAGCAGTAGCGGCCGAAATTCGCCCATTGGGCGACCGAGATGCGCTTGCGCTCGGCCACCGACATGTCCGGAAAGGCGATGCGCAGGTTTTGATCCACGGTTTTCTGCACGCCCGTCAGCGGCCCGATCCAGCGCAGCAGCACCGCGCCGAGGTCCGACGCGAAATCGACCGGCAAAAGCCTGATGAAAAAGGCCGCGAAGTCAAATCCCAGCGCCTCGAGCCGCCAGATCAGGTCTTGGGCGCGGCGCCCGGTCTTGCTGGCCATGGTTTATCGCGCGCCAAGCGAAACGCGCACCGGCCGCCGGCGCGCATTCACCTCACAAGGGTTCAACCGCCGCGGCATGTGGATTGCCATCGATTCACTCAGCCGTCCTAGTTTGGGACGGGAAGGTGTATTGAAAGGCCAGCCCGTGAGCAACGATATCGATCTTCATCTTGGCCGCCGTCTGCGCCGGCGCAGACGTCTGCTCGGCCTGACCCAGCAACAGCTGGCCGCCGTGGTCGGGGTCCGCTTCCAGCAGATCCAGAAATACGAGTGCGGCGCCAACCGCATTTCGGCGGCGCGGCTCTGGCGGATCGCCGCGGCGCTCGAGGTTCCGGTCGGCTATTTCTACGACGGCCTGGCCGAGGTTCCGCGCTGCGACGGCAACGGCGAACAGACCACGGGCGGCGAAGTGCTGGCCCGAAAAGAGACGCTCGACCTGGTCCGCCCTTACCACCGGCTGGGAGAGCACCCGCGCCGGCGGCTTCTCGACCTGGCCAAATCCCTGCACGGCGCGGCCGAGGTCGCCTGAAGCCTTTGCGCGGACGCGACGAGCGTCTAAGCCTTGGCGCATGGCCGACACCCTCTCGCCCGCCCGCATCGAGACGCTCGAAGCCCTGCTGGTCGAACTGAACGCCGTCTCCGCCGACGCCATATTGCCGCTGTTCCGGGTCGAGAACGGCCTGGTCGACAAGGGCCACGACGGCTGGTTCGATCCGGTCACCGAGGCCGACAAGGGCGGTGAAGCGGCTATCCGCAAACTGGTCTCCGAACGCTTTCCCGAACACGGCTTCATCGGCGAGGAATATGGCGAGGAGCGGGCGGACGCAGAGTTTGTCTGGGCGATCGATCCGGTCGACGGCACCCGCGCCTTCATCGCCGGCCTGCCGGTCTGGACCACCCTGATCGGGCTCCGATTCCAGGGCCTGCCGGTGCTGGGCTCCATCGGCCAGCCCTATCTGGACGAGATCTTCCTGGGGTCCCCGAAAGGCGCGCGGCTTATGGCTCGGGGGCAGAGCCGGCCGCTGCAGGTGCGGCCCTGCCCGCTGCTGACCGATGCGGTCATCGCCACCACCGATCCGGCCATTTTCGACGGCGCCGAGCGCGGCGCCTGGCGGCAGGTGCGGTCGGCGGCCAAGCTCGCCCGCCTGGGCTGCGACGCCTATGCCTACGCCATGGTGGCCTTGGGCACGCTCGATCTGGTCATCGAGGCCGGCCTGAAACCCTGGGACATCGAAGCCGCCATCCCGGTGATCGCCGGCGCCGGCGGCACGGTGACGGACTGGCGCGGCGAGCCGGTCGGGCCAAAGGCCGGCCAGGTGGCCATCGCCGGCGATGCGGCCTGCTTGGACGAGGCTCTGGTCGCGCTCAAGCGCTCGGCGAAATAGAGCCGGCCAGCGCGTCGAACTCGCGCCAGAAGACGGCGCGGATGTCGTCGGTCTCCATGAGAATCTCATGGAATGCCTCGGGAATCTCCAGATAGCGGCTGTGCGGCAGGTGATCGGCCACCAGCTTCTGGCCTTCATTGTCGACCAAGTTGTCCTGGCCGGCGCCGATCAGGGTGACGGGGATCGAAACCTCGGCCAGCCGGCGCGTGCGGTGCAACCACGACAACGCCTCGAATGCGCTCTCGACCCAGCCCCAGGTGACCCCGCCCAGCGCCAGGTCGCGATGTTCGCAGATCAGCGCTTGCGTACGGTCGTAGCGCGCTCGGTCATGGGTCAGCCGGTCGGTCTCGAAGGTGGCCGTGTAGGGATCGCCCCGCCCGCCGAGCGCGTAGAGGTTCGCGGCGCCGAAATGGTCCATCAACCAGACCGCGACCCGCAAAGCGGTCTGCCGCTGAGGTTTGAGGCCCAGCATCGGCGCGGATTGGATCGCGGCGGAAAACCGCCTTTCACCTTGCGCCAGCGCCAGCATGGTCAGGCAACCGCCCATGGAATGGCTGAGCGATATCCACGGCTTGGGCAGCCGCGTTTGATAGTGATCGAGCAGCCGGCCGAAATCGGCGACCAGATCGTCGAATCGGCGGGCATGGCCCTTCAGGGCGTCCGGCAGCAGCCGCGTCGACAGGCCCTGGCCGCGCCAGTCGTGGATCAGCACCGTGTAACTTCGATCAAGCAATTCGCCGATGACCTCGAAATACTTTTCGACGAACTCGGTGCGGCCGGCCGAGACGACCACCGTGCCGATCGGATCGGCGGCCGGATAGAAGGCGGCGCGCTGGCGGTGGCCGCCGGCGGCCTCGATCCACTCGGCGCTGCCGCCGGACGGCTCGGCGACATCGGGATGGGACCGGATCGAGGCGGCGTCCACCACGGCGCCCATCTAGGCGGCCGCGGGCTTGTGGAACCTCAAGGTCATGCGGTCGCTTTCGCCGACGGCGTCGTACTTGGCGTGGTCGAAGGCGGGGTTGGACGGCTGGCCGAACGGCGAACTGCGGCGGGTGGGCGGCAGGGTCCAGACGCCGAACGGATGGTCCTTGGTGTCCTTGGGGTTGGCGTTGATCTCCGAGGCCTTCTCGAAGACGAAGCCGGCCTTGCGCGCCTCGCCGATGACGAAGTCCGTGGCCACATAGCCGTCGGTGGCGTTCGGAACCATGGCCCGCGGGTCGGCGCGGTGTTCCTCCACGGCCAGGATGCCGCCCGGCCGCAGCGCCGAATAGAAGTTCCCCAGAGCGCGCTGCAGGGCGCCGGGAGTACCCATCAGGTTGTGGACGAAGCGGGAATAGATGATCAGATCGATCGAATCCGGCGGCGCGACGAAGCCGCCCGCGATGCTGAACGGCGCATAGGCGATCGGGCCATAGACCGTGTGGTCGGCATATTTGGCCTCGAACGCCGCTCGGTCCCGCTTGGCGCCGTCGGAAGCGGCCGGATCGGTCATGCCGGCGATGTAGCGGCCGCCGCCCTGGGCGACGTAAGGCGCGACGATCTCGGTCCAGTAGCCGCCGCCGGGATCGATGTCGGCGACCACCAGCCCCGGCTGCACGCCCCAGAAGCTCAGCGTGTCGACGGGATGGCGCCACGGATCGCGCGCCTTGTTGGCCGCCGAGCGCTGTGGGCCGTTGATCAGCGCGATCAGGGCCGGATCGGCGTCGGTCAGCGGCGGCGGGCCGGCATGCGGCGCGTGGAGCAGCGGATTGTCCTGCGCCAGGGCGGCAGAGATGGGGGCGGCGAAGGCGGCGGCCGAGGCGACGGCGGTCAGGACCGCGGTTCTGCGATTGATCATGCGACAAGCCTTGGGCGCGTCATGGCGGCATTTCAAGTGGGCCCGCGCGCCCGCGCAAGCCCTTGAACCCCGAAATCCCCGCCCCTACCTCATTCGGCGAAGGCGCTGGATGTCCGGGCCTTTCGGACCTGCGTGAGGCCAACTTCGAGGCGCGCGTCGGTTCCGTACTCAAACCGCGACCTTGCTCAAGCAGGAGGATGCTTCATGCGTACGATCGACTTCACCCCCCTTTACCGCTCCGCGGTCGGTTTCGACCGGCTGGCCGCGCTTCTGGACGCCGCCGCGGCGTCGGACAGCGCCTCGGGCTATCCGCCCTACAATATCGAGACGACCGGTGAGAATACCTACCGGATCGAGATCGCCGTCGCCGGGTTCAAACCCGAAGAGCTGACCATTGAAGCCAAGGAAAACGTGCTCACCGTCCAGGGCCGCAAGGCGGCCAGTGACGAGACCCGCCGCTTCCTGCATCGCGGCCTCGCCGAGCGCGATTTCGAGCGCCGCTTCCAGCTCGCCGACCACGTGGTGGTGACCGAAGCCCAGCTTACCGATGGGCTGCTGGCCATCGCGCTGAAGCGCGAACTGCCCGAGCAGCTCAAGCCGCGCCGCATCGAAATCAAGACCGGCGCCGAGGCCAGCCTGATCGAAGCCGACAAAGCGGCCTAGGTTCTGTGGACTCTAGGGATTCGCGCTAGCGGCGAAGCGTGATTCAAGACTGCTTTTTGGAGGCAGTCTTGGGTGTGATGGACCGCTTGGTGCTGGACGACGACGGGTGGGAGCGGATCGCGCCGCTGATCATCGGCCGGCCGGATCAGAAGGGCTCGACGGGG
>DASQSO010000338.1:0-4042 GCA_035642335.1 Caulobacteraceae bacterium | reverse complement strand
CAACCTGCCGCGCGCCGAGGCCATCGCCCGCGGGCTCGGCAAGCTCGGCGTCACCTGGTCGTGCAACGCCAAGGCCAATGTGCCGCGGGACACGCTCAAGGTGCTGCGCGACAACGGGCTCAGGCTGCTGCTCGTCGGCTATGAGTCCGGCAATCAGCAGATCCTGCACAACATCAAGAAGGGCATGCTGGTCGACGTCGCCCGTCGCTTCACCAAGGATTGCCACGAGCTCGGCGTCACCATCCACGGCACCTTCATCCTCGGGCTTCCCGGCGAGACCAAGGAGACGATCGAGGAGACCATCCGCTTCGCCAACGAGATCAATCCGCACACCATCCAGGTCTCGCTCGCCGCGCCCTATCCCGGCACCTTCCTGCACAAGCAGGCGGTCGAGAATGGCTGGTTCGACGCCGACCACGATCTCGGCGTCCAGGCCTTCAAGGTTCGTGCGGGGGCTGGTTGCGCGCGCCAGAAGGCGCAAGCGCGCCCCGCGCGCCTTCAGCGCTCTGGCGACCGCCGACCCGACGAAGCCGGACGCGCCGGTCACCAGAACGAGGTCAGCGGCCTCCGGCATCGGACATGGGCAGCTTGTCGCCCGGCCAAGACGGCGGCGCGGCGATCAGGCCGCGACCTCGCGGCGGGTCTTCAGGAACTTGAAGAATTCCGTCCCTTCGCGCAGACGGCGCTTCATCATTTCGGGACTAACGATCATCTCGCCGACAATGGAGCCGATCTTCCTCGGACGCAGATAGAAGCGTTTGTAGAAGGTCTCGACCGAGTCGAAAATCTCGGTGTGACTCAGGTGCGGGTAGTGCAGCGGAGCGATCTGAATGCCGTTCTCGTCGACCAGTTCGGCGTTGTCGGTATCGAGCCAGTTGTTCTCCACGGCCTGATTGTAGAGGAAGGTGCCGGGATAGGGCGCGGCCAGGGATACCTGGATGGTGTGAGGATTGATCTTGGCCGCCCAGGCCACGGTCTGCTGGATAGTTTCGGTCGTCTCGCCAGGCAGGCCGAGAATGAAGGTGCCATGGATGGCGATGCCCAGATCGTGGCAGTCCTTGGTGAACCGCTCGGCGACATCGACCCGCATTCCCTTCTTTATATTGTGCAGGATCTGCTGATTGCCGGACTCGTAGCCAACCAGCAGCAGGCGCAGGCCGCCGTCTTTCAGCACCTTGAGCGTTTCGCGGGGCACGTTGGCCTTGGCGTTGCACGACCAGGTCACGCCCAGCTTGCCGAGCTCGCGGGCGATGGCTTCGGCACGCGGAAGGTTGTCGGTGAAAGTGTCGTCGTCGAAGAAGAACTCCTTCACCTGCGGGAACGCCTTCTGCGCCCAGGCGATCTCCTCGATCACATGGCCGACGCTGCGGGTGCGGTAGTTGTGACCACCGACCGTCTGTGGCCAGAGGCAGAACGTGCAGCGGGATTTGCAGCCGCGGCCCGTGTAGATCGAGATGTAGGGGTGTTTGAGATAGCCGCCGTAATAGTTCTCGATCACCAAGTCGCGTTTGTAGACCGGCGTGACGAAAGGCAGGTCGTCCATGTTTTCCAGGATCGCCCGATCCTCGTTGTGGACGATCACCCCTTCTGAATTGCGATAGCTCAGCCCGCGAATGTCCGCCCAGGCGTGGTCGTCGGCGACCTCCTTGATGGTGAAATCGAATTCGTTACGGGCGGCGAAGTCGACGGCCGGAGCGGCCTTCAGCGCGCTGCCGGCGTCGACGGCGACCTTGGCCCCGATCAAGCCGGCCTTGAGGTCGGGATTGACCGCCTTCAACGCCTCGATGGTCTTTACATCGGAGGGGAAGGAGGGTGTCGAGGTGTGCACCACCACCAAGTCATAGTCCTTGGCGAGGGGGGTGATGTCTTCGATGTGCAGGCCGTGGGGCGGCGCGTCGATCAGGCGGCTGTTCTCAACCAGGGCGGCTGGCTGAGCAAGCCAGGTCGGGTACCAGTAGGATTTGACCTCACGCCGGACCTGATAGCGCGCGCCGGCGCCGCCGTCGAAACCGTCGAAGGACGGGGCTTGCAGGAAGAGAGTGCGCAACATGTATTCGCCTCGATCAATGGGGTGAACGTCGCCGTTCGGCCCGTGGTCCAATCTCTGCCGCGACTGCCGCCCCTACGCAATGGAGGGTCGAGCGCGCGACGCTCGGATAGTAGCATACTGATGTCGTCGTGGCGTAGGCGCGCCGTTCAGTCGATCGTAAGCGCACGGCGGCTCTCCACGAATTGCCATGTAAGCAGCCCCGGCACGCCAATCGAGATGTCCCGCGCCCTTTTTAGCAGGGACAGGGCCAGCGCCGCCTCGGCCGGCAAGCCGAAAAGCGGGCCGAGCAACGCATAGGCGCCTTCCTGGACACCCAGCGCGCTCGGCACCACGAAGGCCGCGTTACGAATGGCGAACAGAAGGCTTTCAATGGCCACGACCGATAGGAAGGGAAGCGGATGGCCGACGAAAAAGAGAATCAGCCAGGTCCCCGCCGCCGCGCCGAACCAAGAGCCGATATGTAATCCCAGACAGGCGCTGACCGCGAATGGCTTGCCATAGGCGCCTCTGACAACCTCGCTGACCGCCGTCGCCCCTTCGGCCAGGGACGGAAGCATCCGTTGCACCAGACCCTCGATGACGTGGGTTCCGCGCTGCTGCGTCGTGACAAATACCCCGATCGCAACAGCGGCGATGACCACGCCGGCGAGAATTGGAATCAGCGGGCTCTCGCCGTGGGCGCCGAGGCCAAGCCGGTCGGCCAGCAGGACGACCCCGAAAAGCGTATAGGCAAGTTGCGCGACGATCTCCATGGTGAGGTCCACCACACAGGAGCCGAATGCGACGCTGGTCGCCACCTGACCCAGCACCGCGCATCGCACCGCGATGGCGATTCCGCCCAGCTGCGAGAAGGGCAGGACGTCCGACGCGGCCTCGCGCATCAGCCGCCCCCACATGAACACCGGTGAGCGGCCAGGCGGAACCGCGGCGACCAGCCACCAGGCCAAGCCCAAGGGTGCGAACAGGATCACCTGGGCGGCGACCACGGCCAGAAATCCGCCGACGCCGATCGGTCGCATGGCCGCCAGCACGGCGGCGAAGTTGAAATATCCGATCACCGCCGTGGCGACGGCGAGGCCGATGACAGCCGCCACGATGGCGGTCGCCCGCGCCCGGGCCTGGGCGTCGATCATGTGGCGGTGATGACGCCGTTGCGC
The DNA here is from genome assembly GCA_035642335.1 of Caulobacteraceae bacterium. Taxonomy (GTDB): domain Bacteria; phylum Pseudomonadota; class Alphaproteobacteria; order Caulobacterales; family Caulobacteraceae; genus Poindextera. The sequence continues at coordinate 835 of DASQSO010000338.1, read as the reverse complement.
TGCACGCGGAGGCGATTGCCCCGCCACTCGACCCGATCGCCGAAGATGGCCGCGACGAACACGCCGAGCGACAACACGTCCCTGAAGGGGAGCAGCCACAGCAGGCCCCGCTCGGCGCCCAGCATCCGGCTGAGGCCGTAGGCCTGCGCCTGACGAAACAGGACCAGGGCGGCCAGCATGGCCAGGCTCCACGCGGAAAAGCCGGTCAGGGCCGATCCGATCAGGGCCAGCGGCGTCAAATGGACAATGACGCTGCCCAGATAGCCGGCCGGCTGCACTAGCCGGATGGTCCGCGCCCAGCGTAGCTCATGCGCCCAGACCTCCTGGGCGCTGCGCTCGGGAAAGAGGTGGTCGATCACCATGGGTGGGCAGGCGATCGTTAGGCCCTGGGCGCGCACCGCCCGTCCCAGTTCGAAGTCGTCGGCAAGGAAATCCGCCAGATGCTCGAGACCGCCGATGGCCTCCAGCGTCTCGGCCCTCAGCGCCATGGTCGGTCCGAGGCAGGGGTTAGCGCCCAGCGTCTCGCCGACCAGCACGCTGGCGGCAAAGCGGGTGTTGACGTCCATGGCGGCGATCTTCGACCAGAAGCTGGCGGTTGGACGGCCTCGGTAGAGGCAGTGAACCAGGCCGACGTCGGGCTGTTCGAGGGCGGCGACGATCTGGCCGAGGCCACCGGCCGGCAGGCGAACGTCGCTGTCGCTGATGACGACGATTTCCCCGTTGGCGTGGCCCGACATGTTGATCAGGTTGCCGAGCTTGCGGTTGGTCCCATGGGTGGTCGGATCGCTGACCACGATGATGTCGCAGGCCAGATGCTGTCCCTTCAGGCGCTCGG
>DASQSO010000337.1:0-2850 GCA_035642335.1 Caulobacteraceae bacterium | reverse complement strand
TTCAGCGGATTGCGGCCGAACCTAAATCCGATCAGCAGGCCCGACCCAAAGATGACGTTCACCACGGTCGGTTTGATCTTGATGAAACGTGGGTCGTGAAAGAAGAGCGTCAGTCCACCGAAGACCAGGGCGAAGCCGCCGGCGATCAGCGGCATGGGCGCGAGCCGCCGCTCAGTGATCAGCCCGACCAGCAGCGAGACCACGGAGCCGCCCATCAGCCACCAGGTCGCGGCGGTCAGGTCGCGCGGGCCGTGGCCGCCCATCGCCAGCGTCCAACCGATAGGTCCGGACGCAGCGACAAAACGAAGGCGCAGGAAATAGGCCACTCCGAAGGCGGCCAGTCCGCCGTAGTCGACGACCAGACGGATCGCCTTGTGGGTCTGGGAAGTGCGCGCCGGCGCCCCCAAGTCGGTCACGCCGCGTCCAGCCCGACCAGGGTGCGGGAGAAGGCGCGGGCGTCGAAGTCCTGCAGGTCCTCGATCCCCTCGCCGACGCCGATCAGCTTGATCGGCGCGTCCGAGGCCTGGGCGACCGGCACCAGGACGCCGCCGCGCGCGGTGCCGTCCAGCTTGGTCATGACGATGCCGGTGACGCCGGCGGTGTTGCCGAAGATGTTCTCCTGGGCAAGTGCGTTGCGGCCCACAGTGGCGTCGAGCACCAGCAGGGTCTCATGCGGCGCGTCCGGATCGACCTTCTTCAGCACCCGCACGATCTTCAGCAGTTCGTCCATCAGCCCGGTCTTGTTCTGCAGCCGCCCGGCGGTGTCAATCAGCACCACGTCATAGGCTTCGGCCTTGGCCATCTCGCAGGCGTCGAAGGCCAGGCCCGCGGCATCGGAGCCGGTCGGGCGCGAGATGAAGCCGGCGTGGGCGCGGTCGGCCCAGACCTTCAGCTGTTCCACCGCCGCGGCGCGGAAGGTGTCGCCGGCCACCACCAGCACCCTGGCGCCGCGCCCGGTGAGGTCGGCGGCGATCTTGCCGAGCGTAGTGGTTTTGCCCGAGCCGTTCACGCCGACGAACAGGACGATATAGGGCCGGGGCCCTCCGAGGGCGTCGAACCGCCCCTGGCGCGGCAAGAGCTCGTCGGCGATGGCCTCGGACAGCGCCTGCCTGACCTCGGCCTCGTCGGACTCGCGGCCGAAGCGCTGCTCGGCGAAGCGCTGGGTGATGCGGCCGGCGACGTGGGGGCCGAGATCGGCCTCGATCAGCATGTCCTCGAGCGCGTCGAGCTGCTCCTGGTCGAGCGGCTTCTTGACGAAGGTCGAGACCACCTGTTCCGACATCTGCCGCGACGAGCGCGACAGGCCGTCGGCCAGGCGGCGAAACCAGCCGGGCTTGCGTTCGCCGGCGTCGCTCATGCGGCGCCGTCGGTGGGCGGCCAGACTTCGGTGTCGTGGTCGGGGTGTTGATAGGACACTACCTCGGCGACCCAGGGCGAGGCCGACGCCGGCGACTCAGACAGATTGGACAAATCATTAAGCCACGGGACGCGGCCGGCCACACAGAACTGAACGGCGGGCGCAAGCCGCGCGGGATCATCAAAGGCGCCCACGGCTAAGACCTCTGGCAGCCGGTTCCATTTGAAGGTTAGCGGTGTGCCGCATGCCGCACAGAAGCCACGCGCGACCTTGTTGGAGCTTTGAAATCGCTCCGGCGCGCCGCGCGTCCAGCGCAGGTTTTGGCCGCCAACCGTAACCATGAACGGTCCGCCGGTCGCCTTCTGGCACATGCGGCAGTGGCAGATGGAGGCGCGGTCGAGCGGCGTGTCGACGGCGAAGCGCACCGCGCCGCATTGGCAGCCGCCAGTGAAGGTCTCGCTCATGCCAGCGCCCCGATGGCGCGCGCGCCGTCATGGGCGGTGACCGTGATCGGAACGATCTGCCCGGCTACAGCCTCGCCGTCGAAGGCGATCTCGGTGAAGTCCTCGGCGCGCGCCTGGCCGGCCCGCTCGACCAGACCCTGGACGGTGCGGCCGACCCGCGCGTCCAGATGGCGATTGAGACCGGCAGCCCCGGCGCCGCGCAGGCGCTCGGCGCGAGCCTTGACCGTGGCGCGCTCGACGGCCGGCATGCGCGCGGCCGGCGTACCCGGGCGTGGGCTGAACGGGAAAACGTGCAGGTAAGCGAGGCGCGCCTCTTCGATGAGCGCGAGGGTGTTTTGGAACATGTCGTCAGTTTCAGTGGGGAAGCCGGCAATCAGATCGGCGCCGAAGGCGGTCTCTGGCCGGACGGCGCGAACCTTGGCGATCAGGGCGAGCGATTGGGCGCGGCTGTGGCGACGCTTCATCCGCTTCAGGATCATGTCGTCGCCGGCCTGCAGCGACAGGTGCAGGTGCGGACAGAGCCTAGACTCCTCGGCCAGGCAGGCCAGCAGCTCGGCGTCGATCTCGGCGGCGTCGATGGATGAGAGGCGAAGGCGTGGCAGATCGGGGACCAGGCGCAGGATGCGACGGACCAGATGACCGAGACTGGGCGCCCCCGGCAGGTCGGCGCCCCAGGAGGTCAGGTCGACCCCGGTCAGCACCACCTCGGCGCAACCCTCCGCGGCCAGACGGCGCACCGCCTCGACCACCGCGCCGGCGCCCACCGAACGCGAATTCCCGCGTCCGTAGGGGATGATGCAGAAGGTGCAGCGGTGATCGCAGCCGTTCTGGATCTCGACATAGGCGCGGGCGCGGCCGTTGCGATCGGTAACCGCCGGCGCCGCGGATTCGTGCACGGAGAAGATGTCGGCGACATTGATCCGGGCTATCGGCGGCATCACGGCATAGGCGCCGCTTCGGGTCTTTTCCGCATTGCCGAGCACCAGATCGACCTCGGCCATGTCGGCGAAGCTTTGCGGGTCGATCTGG
>DASQSO010000336.1:0-3362 GCA_035642335.1 Caulobacteraceae bacterium | reverse complement strand
TATCGCTGGGCCAGGGACAATGCCGCCAGATTTGGCGCGCCGGCCGGCAAGGCGGCGGTCGGCGGCGATTCCATGGGCGGCGCCTTCGCCGCCGCCATCGCCCAGCAGCTGAAGGGCGCTGGCGAGCCGCAGCCGGTGCTGCAGCTCTTGATCTATCCCGTCGTCGACCTGGCTAGCGAGACCCAGTCGATGAGCACCTACGCATCCGCCTATCCGCTGTCGCGCGGGCTGATGGACTGGTTCGCGGCCCAGTATCTGGGCCCAGACGGCGACCCCACCGACCCGCGCGCCTCGCCAATCCGCGCCGAGGATCTGAGCGGTCTTGCGCCCGCCATCGTGGTCACCGCCGGCTTCGATCCCCTGGTCGACCAGGGCGAGGCCTATGCCAAGCGGCTGCGCGACGCCGGCGTGCCGGTGGTCTATCGCTGCTATGACGGTTTGGCCCACGCCTTCACCGCGTTCACCGGGGCGGCGCCTGCCGCCGACACCGCCTGCCGCGAGGTCGCCGGCTTGGTGCGCGAGGGCTTCGAAGGACGGATTCACTGATGCGCGCCCTGGTCGTCGAAACCCTGGCCCCGAACTACGCGGGCTGCGTCCTGAAGGAGATCGAAACGCCGAAGCCCCGCCCTGGCGAGGTGCTGGTCAAGGTGCGCGCCGCCTCGGTCAACTTCCCCGACCTGCTGATGACCCGCGGCGAGTACCAGCACAAACCTCCCCTGCCCTTCATCCCGGGCCTGGAGATGTCCGGCGAGGTCGAGGCGCTCGGCGAAGGAGTCGAGCGTTGGAAGATCGGCGACCCGGTGGTCGGCGGCGCGCGCATCGGCGGCTTTTCGGACTATGCCGTCACCAACGCCATGGGCCTGCGCCCCAAACCCGAGCGGCTGTCGTTCGCCCAGGCCTCGGCCTATGGCACGGCCTATCTGACCGCCTATGTCTCGCTGGTGCGGCGCGCCCAGATGCAACCGGGCGAGTGGCTGCTGGTGCACGGCGCGGCCGGCGGCGTCGGCCTGGCCGCGGTCGACCTCGGCAAGCTGATGGGGGCCAAGGTGATCGCCGCCTCCGCCTCCGACGACAAGCTGGGCCTGATCGAGGCGGAGTATGCCCCCGACACGGTGGTCAACGTCACCAGCGGCTTTCGCGAGTTCGTCAAGGAGACCACTGGCGGCCACGGCGCCGACGTCATCTACGACCCGGTCGGCGGCGACGTGTTCGACGAGAGCGTCCGCTGCATCGCCTTCAACGGCCGGCTGCTGATCGTCGGCTTCACCTCCGGGCGCATCCCGACAGTCTCGGTCAACATGCCGTTGATCAAAGGCTTTTCGGTCATGGGGGTGCGCGCCGGCGAATATGGCCGCCAGTTCCCGGAAAAAGGCCGGGAGAACGCCAAGGCGGTCTGGGACCTGGCCAACGAGGGCAAGATCAGGCCGCGCGTCCACGCCGAACTGCCGCTCACCGACTGGCGCGAAGCCTTCGACCTGCTGGCCGACCGCAAGGTGGTCGGCAAGGCGGTGATCCGGCCGGACCTTTAAGCGACGGAGCGGACACCATGACCGCGGCCGAATTTCGAGCCTTCGCGCTCAGCCTGCCCGAGACCAGCCAGGGCGAGCACTCAGGCCTGGCGACCTTCCTAGTGCGGGGTCGGCGGTTCGCCACCCTGGACTGGCCGGGCCCCGGCCAGGTCGCCTTCGCGCTCAGCCCGGACGAACTTGAGATGCTGCTGGGCGCCTGCCCCGCCATGGCCCGGGCCTCCGGCGCCTGGGGCGCGCGCGGCCACGGCCATCTCGACCTGGCCGCCGCCGATGAGGCGACCGCCCGCAGCATAACCGCCATGGCCTGGCGCCGCTCGGCGCCGCCAGCCCTGGCCAGGAGAACGCCATGACCCGGACACGGCCGGAGTAGTTCCAGCGCCTCGCCACGGGCGCCGATGATCTGGCCGCTCGACTTGGACGCCGCCAGGGCCACTGCCAAGCGGGCCCGCTGCTCGGGCCGCAGCGCCTGTTAAATCGCCTCCATGCTCGCGGCGTGGCTAGGACGCCCTGGTCATCTTCAACCGCAGCAGCAGGGTGTTCTTGGCCGCGAACATCATCGCCGAGGCGCCTAGGTAGCGCTTGAAGAACTCGACCTTGTCATGGCCGACCTCGGCGACGGCCTCGGCCCGCTTGGCGCGCAGGTTGCGGTGCCAGGCCTTCAGGGTGCGGATATAGTGCTCGCGGTCATTGCGCAGCTCGGCGACCTCGAACAGATCCTCCGAGGTGCGGAACAGTTCCGACGGAAGCGGCAGGTCGGATTCCGGGAAGACCTCCAAGAAAATCTCGCGCCCCACCGGCGCCGGAACCGGGCCATAGGCGATGGTCTGCAGCGTCAGCGACCCGCCCGGCTTCAGCCAGGAATGACAGACCTGGAAAAACTCGCGATAGATGGCCAGCCGCTGGCGCTCGGTCAGGTCCAGGTCGGCGAAATGCTCGAAGGCGCCGACCGAGACGATGGCGTCATAGGGTTGGGTCGGCCTGTGGTCGCGCCAGCTCTCCAGCCGCACCTCGGCGCCCGGAACGTTCAGCGATTTCACATGGTCGAGCTGCTGCTGGCTCAGCGTCAGGCCGACCAGGGTTTCGACGCCGCCGGCGCTCAGGCGCGCGAGCAGGCTGCCCCAGCCGGAGCCGATGTCGAGCACGCGCTTGGCTCCGCGGCTCAGGGCCGGCTCGGCGATATAGTCTAGCTTGCGCGCTTGAGCCGCCTCCAGGGTGTCGTCATCGCCGACCCAGAGGGCGCAGGAGTAGGTCAGGCTGGAATCAAGCCACAGCTGGTAGAAGCGGTTGCTGACGTCATAGTGCGCCTGGATCGCCGCCGGCGACGCGCCGCCTGACGGCCTTTGTGCGGCGTCGGTCATGCAATTTCCCCTGGCTCGGATCGGCGTGTCCTTGCGTCTATCGCGACATCCATGGACGCTCAATCCTGCTCATGCCGGACGACCTTGATCGCCGCGGCCTAGTGGCGGTCTTGACTGGGCCCCGCCTTGGGCGCGGGCGCCGCCGCCGCCGGATGCGGCGCCACGTGCACCGGCGCCGGCTCATGCACCACCTGTGGCGCGCGGATCTCCGGCGTCGGGCGCGCGACAGCGGGAGCGCGCATCTGCGGTTCGTGCACCTGGGGCTCGCGAACCCGTGGCTCGATCCGCACCGGCGGCGGGGCGCCTGGCTCAGTCGGGGCGAAGGCCGCCGGCCCGTGCTCGCGAGGCTCGGCCGAACGGGCGCCAGGTCCGAGCGGCCGTTCACTCTGGGGCGCGCCCAAGCGCGCGTTCCGGGACACAACCTGACGCGGTGACGCGCCTCCGGCGAGGCCGGCGACCGTCCCGGCCAACGGCT
>DASQSO010000335.1:0-5611 GCA_035642335.1 Caulobacteraceae bacterium | reverse complement strand
CCGCTCTCGAGCAAGCCTTCGCCCAACTGATGACATTGTCCGCCCGCGAGCCGCCGGATTTCGTCGAATTCGAGTGCGGCCCACCGGCTCTGGCGACGCGCTTCTACGCCGAGGAAGCCGCCGCCGCGGCGCTCGCCGCCGGGGCGACCGTAGCCGCCGATCTCTGGACGTTGCGCTCCGGCGAGCGCCAGACGGTGACGGCCGGAACCCGCGAAGCCGCCGCCGGCCTGGGTGGTTTCAGCTTCCAGCGCTTCGAGGACGTCAGCCGCGCGCCACCGGCGCGGGGGACCGGCGCCGACGGCGTTCGCCTGGCCATCGCCGGCTTCGCCCCGACCCGCGACGGCCGCCATGTCTTCCTGCATCCGAGCTTCCCGCCCAGCGCCGACCGGCTGTGCGCCCTGCTCGGGGTCCGCACCCAGCGCGAGGCCGCCCATGCGGCGGTGCTCAACTGGGACGCGATGGACCTGGAGAACGCCATCGCCAAGGCCGGCCTCTGCGGCGCCATGGTGCGCACGCCCGAGGAATGGGACGCCTCCGACCAGGGCCGCACCCTGACGGCCCGGCCGGTGGTCGAGGTGATCAAGATCGCCGACAGCCCGCTCGAACCCTTGGCCAAGGGTGGTGAGGCGCCGCTGTCGGGCGTCCGCGTGCTGGACCTGACCCGCGTGCTGGCCGGCCCGACCTGCGCCCGCACCCTCGCGCAATATGGCGCCGACGTCCTTTACGTCGCGGGGCCGGATCTGCCGTTCGCGCCGGCCTTCGTCGCCGACACCAACCACGGCAAGCTCTCCTGCTTCGTCGACCTGAAGGACGAGGACGGCCGCCAGACCCTGCGCGACCTGCTCAAGGGCGCCGACATCTTCAGCCAGGGCTTCCGGGTCGGGGCGCTGGAGCGGATGGGATTCGGGCCGCTCGAGCTGGCGACGCTGAGGCCCGGCCTGATCTATGTCTCGATCAACGCCTACGGCCACGAGGGCGCCTGGCGTAGCCGGCCCGGCTGGGAGCAGCTAGCCCAGACGGTCACCGGCATGGCCCATGTTCATGGCGGCGATGAGGGTCCGAAGCTGCAGCCGGCGGCGGTCTGCGATTACACCACAGGCTTCCTGGCGGCCTTCGGCGCCCTGGTCGCCCTGCACCGCCGCGCCCTCTACGGTGGCAGCTACATGGTGCGGGTGTCATTATCCCAGACCGGCATGTGGGTTCGAGGGTTGGGCATCGCCGGCCCCGAGCGGCTCGCCGCCAACGTCCCGCTCGAGGGCGACGAGGTCCGCGGCTATGCGATGAGGAGCGACAGCGGCTATGGTCCGATGAGCCACTTAAGGCCAGCTGTGCGCATGTCGGCGACGCCGCCCCAATGGCGGCGCCCCACCCGCCCCCTCGGCAGCGACCCGGCCGCCTGGCCATAAGCTGAACGGTCGACTTATTTTCCGCTCATTCCCGCGAAGGCTGGGAATCCAGGCTTCTTGAACCACCAAGCACACCAAGATCACCAAGGGTCAGCGCTGACCTTTCTCTGAGTCCGCGCAGTCGCCTTGGTGTCCTTCGTGGTGAATCTTCGGCTTCGCGGCGGCGACGGGCGCGGAATAGAACGCCTGGGTCCCCTGACCTCGCGGGGATGAGCGGATAGCGAATTGGTGGCGGCCGGATCGTCAGTCGGCCTGCGACAACGGCGCGGCCACCGATTCCAGAGGCTGGCGTTCGGCGTCGATCCCCAGCGCCGCCTCGATGAGCGCGGCGGCGACCATGGCGGCGGCGCCGAACAGATAGCCCCAGAAGATGTGCTGCCGTGAGCCCTCGGCGATCAGCCGGCCGAAGATCGCCGGCGCCGCGACCCCGCCAATGCCGGTGCCGACGGCGTAGAACAGCGAAATGGCCACCGCGCGGATCTCGATCGGAAAGGATTCGCCGACGGTCAGGTAGCCGGCGCTGGCCGCCGCCGAGGCGAAAAAGAAGATCGCCGTCCAGGCCGCGGTCTGCTGCACGGCGCCGAGCAGCCCTTGCGCGAACAGCCAGCCGGTGATGGCCAGCAAAACGCCGGCCAACCCATAGGTCCCGGCGATCATCACCCTCCGCCCGATCGAGTCGAAGAAGCGGCCGAGCAACAGCGGCCCGAGGAAGTTGCCGACCGCGAACGGCAACAGGAACCAGCCGACCTGGCTCGCCGGCACGCCGTAGAAGCGGCCGAGGATCAGGGCGTAGGTGAAGAAGATGGCGTTGTAGCAGAAGGCCTGGCTGGCCATCAGGCTCAAGCCCACGAAGGTGCGGCGCGGATAGGTGACGATCAGGGTCCGCGCCACGTCGATCCAGCCGCCGCGCGGCTGCAGGCGAAGGCGGATGACCGGCGCGGTTCCGGGCGCCTCGACATTGCCACCCGCGGCCACGACCCGCGCCTCGATGTCGGCCACCACGGCTTGCGCCTCGGCGACCCGGCCATGGGTCATCAGCCAGCGCGGGCTTTCGGGCAGGAAACGGCGCACCGCCATGACAATCAGCCCAACCAGCGCGCCGAGCAGAAAGGCGACACGCCAGCCGAGCGCCACCGGCAGCACCCGCGGGTTCAGGAGCACGACCGTTCCCAACGCCCCCAGCGCCGCCCCGATCCAATAGCTGCCATTGATCACCAGGTCGGTGAAGCCCCGCCGCCGGGCCGGGATCAGCTCTTGGATGGCGGAATTAATCGCCGAATACTCGCCGCCGATGCCGGCGCCGGTGAGCAAGCGAAAGACCAGGAACGAGGTAAAATTCCAGCTCAGCCCGCTGGCCACGGTCGCGGCCAGATAAAGGCCGACCGTCACCAGGAAGAGCCGCTTGCGCCCAAAGGCGTCGGACAGCCGCCCAAACCCGACCGCCCCCAGGATGGCGCCGACCAGATAGGCGCTGGCGGTCAGGCCGATCTGCGCCTCGTTCAGGCCGAGCGCGCGTTGGTCCTTCAGCGCCGACGACAGCGCCCCGACCAGGGTCACCTCCAGCCCGTCCAGGATCCAGGCCGTGCCCAGGGCCCCGACCACCAACCAATGGAACCGGCTCCAGGGCAGCCGATCGAGCCTGGCCGGGGCGTTGGTCTCGATGATCTCGCCAAAGGTCATTCTGGGGCCATTTTTCAGGAACCGCTCCGATCTCAATGGGATTAGTCTTTCTGTCGAGGAATGTTCCCGTGGCCAATCGCAGACTCTCAACCTACCAGGCTAGGCGCGACTTCGAGCAGGCGCGGGAGCCGAGCGGCGAGACGCCCGTCGCGCCGAAGCCCAATCCCAAGGCAAGCGGCTCGGCCATCGTCATGGGCGTCACCCTCTCCCACCCCGACAAGCCGCTCTGGCCGGACGCCGCCGGCGACGCCGCGCCGGTGAGCAAGCTCGACCTGGCCCGCTATTACGAGGCTGTCAGCGGCTGGATCATGCCGCACATTCACGGGCGGCCCTGCTCGATCATCCGTATCCCCGACGGCATCGGCGGCCCGCATTTCTTCCAACGCCACGCCATGAAGGGCGCTTCCAGCCTGTTCGAATACGTGACGGTGTCGGGCGATCATGCGCCCTATCTGCGGATCGACCGGCCCGAAGCCCTGGCCGCCGCCGCCCAGATCGCCGCGGCCGAGCTGCACCCGTGGAACTGCCGCCCTGGCGATCCGGACACGCCCGGGCGGCTGCTGTTCGACCTCGATCCGGCCCCAGAGGTGAGTTTCGACGCGGTGATCGACGGCGCGCGCGAGATCCATGACCGGCTAGAGGGCCTTGGCCTGGTCTCGTTCTGCAAGACTACCGGCGGCAAGGGCCTGCATGTGGTCACGCCGCTGGCGGCGGCCAGGCTGGACTGGGCGACGGCCAAGGGTTTCGCCCAGGAGGTCTGCCGCCAGATGGCCTCGGACAGCGCCGACCGCTACGTGGTGAACATGGCCAAGAAGCTACGAACCGGGCGGATCTTCCTCGATTATCTGCGCAACGACCGCACCTCCACGGCGGTGGCCCCGCTCTCGCCCCGCGCTCGTCGCGGCGCGCCGGTCTCCATGCCCTTGACCTGGACCGAGGTCCGCGCCGGCCTTGATCCGATGAAATTCACCGTGCGCACGGCGGCCGACCTGATCGCCAGGAGCCTGGCCTGGGAAGGCTACGGCGCCGGCGAACGGCCATTGGCGCCGGCCATCAAGCGATTGAGGCGGCAGGCGGCGGCGTAAAGGCACGCTGAACCGTACCGGGTCAACCGCCCTCCACCCGGCCATAAGCCCGCAGCGCTTCGACGGCGTCGCGGGTGATCCAGCCGCGCCAGTCGCGTTTGGCCTTGGTCCAGGCGGCCGCGTCGACGAAGCTCCAGTCCCAGAAGAACAGCCAGCCGCCGTCGGGCTGCTGAGCTTCGATCAGGGCGTCCAACGCCGCGTCGATCCGGTCGGCCAGGGCCGCGGCCAGCGGGCTGGCGGGCGTCGGGGCAAACTCGAGGACGGCGGCGTGGGGATCGGCGGGGTCCGAGGCCAGGACCGAGCGGGTAACGATATCGGTCAGGCGCTGGCGCAGGTCGTCGGGCAGGCCCTTGGTCTCGGCCAGACGGACGGCGCATTTCAGGTCATAAGCGCCTTCGAGGGTCTCGGTATCGGCGAGGGTCCGCCGCATCCGCGCCTCGGCGGCGTTCAGCAGGTCAGGCGAGGCGTCGGCGCGCCAGGCATAGAGATAGCCCAGCAGTTCGGCGCCGGGGTTGTAGCGGAAACCGTTCCAGCCATCCGCCAAGTCCGCCGACCAGGCCCACCAGGGCGCGTGCGGCGCCTCGTCGACGGCGGCGGTAATGATCGGCCAGACGCCGGCGTCCCAGTCGAAGCTAGCCGCGAGCCAATCCAGGGCGGACCTGACCATGGGATGGCCGCTGTCTGCCTCGATCCGGCGCAGGAAGCGCAAGGCCACGCTGGTGGCGACGGCGCTGGAGGCCGGCGTGGCCAGGTCCGGCTCCAGGCCGTGGCCGAAACCGCCATCCGGGTTCTGGTAGGCCGCCAGCGCGGTCGGGACGGCCTCGGCCGGGCCCTCGCCCAGCCCATGGCGCAGCAGCGCCGCGTCCAGCGCCCGCCCCTCGTCTTCGACGAAAACGCAGGCCTTGTGGAAGCCCGCATTGGACAGCTGCACGGTCATGGCGCCCCCCGCGGTTGGTGGCGCTCACCCTAGGACCGCCGGTTCATCGCGACAAGAACAAAAAGAGAACTTCGCGGTGCCCTACTCCGCCGCGGCCTTGACCAGGGCGGTGGGGAACAGCCGCTCGAAACGGCCGAGCGCCGAGCCGTCCAGGCGGACCGACAGGCGCACGGCGCCGTCGTCCTCGTCTTCGCGGGTGAGGATGCGGCCGTGGCGATAGAGCCAGGCCATGGCCTCGCCGTCGCCGGCCCCCAGCATGGCTTCCACCGGCTCGCCGGGGTCGATGCGCCGGGCCAGGCCTTGCAGCAGCGCCGCCGCTCCCGCCCCGGTCGCCGCCGAGATCGGGAAGGCGGCGGGCTCGCCGGTTTTGGCCCGTTTGGCGCGGGCCACCAGCACGCCCTGATCTTCGACGGGCAGGAGGTCGATCTTGTTCCAGGCCTCGATCAGCACCTGGCCGGCCTCGGCGCCGGCGTCCAACTCGGTCAACACCTTGCGCACGTCCC
>DASQSO010000334.1:0-4964 GCA_035642335.1 Caulobacteraceae bacterium | reverse complement strand
CATCCGGCTGGAGCGGCTGGTGCTGGCCGAGGCCGACCGCCATCCGGCCTTCGCGCGCACCCTGGCCGATGCCATCGAGGCCGGCGAGGCCAAGCTGACCGGTTATCTGAATGCCTGCATCGAGGCCGGGCGGCTGAAACCGCACGATCCGGCCGTGGCCGCGCGGCTGCTGTCCAACGCCATCGGCCAGGCCACCAGCCTGCGCAGCCTAATCGCCGCTGACACAAACCAGGACGAGCGAGACAAAGCCAAGGCGGCTATCGACTCAGCGGTGTCGCTCTATCTGGCGGCCTATGGGGGGGCGTTGGGGGTCTAGCCGATCCCCACCCGGCCGATGGCGTAGAACCGTGCGGCGCGCTGTTCGCGCAGGGCGTCGGGGGAAAGGCCCTCGAGGCCGTGCAGCTCCTGCTCGATGGCGTCGCCGACCGCGGCGATCGCCGCCTTCGGGTCGGCGTGGGCGCCGCCGGCGGGTTCCTCGATGATGCGGTCGATGATCGAAAAGCCGATCAGGTCCTGTGCGGTGATCTTCATCGCCTCGGCCATGAAGGCCGCGCGGGTGGAATCGCGGAAGACGATGGAGGCGCTGGCCCCCGGCTCGGCCACCGAGTAGATCGAGTGCTGCAGCATCATCACCTTGTTGGCCGCGGCCAGGGCCAGGGCGCCGCCTGAGCCGCCCTCGCCGGTGATGGTGGCCACCATCGGGACCCCCAGGGTCAGGCAGCGCTCGATGGCCCGGGCGATCGCCTCGCCCTGGCCGCGCTCCTCGGCGCCGATGCCCGGATAGGCGCCGGAGGTGTCGACGAAGGTGACCACCGGCAGGCCGAACTGGTCGGCCATGTCCATCAGCCGCACGGCTTTGCGATAAGCCTCGGGCCGGGCGGCGCCGAAATTGTGCTTGATGCGGGTGACGGTGTCGTGGCCGCGCTCGGTGCCCATCGCCACCACCGGAATGCCGCGGAACCGGCCGAGCCCGCCGACGATGGCGTGGTCCTCGCCGAACTTGCGGTCGCCGTGCAGCTCGACGAAGTCGTCGATCAGGCCGGCCAGATAGTCGATGCAGTGCGGCCGTTCGGGATGGCGGGCCACCTGCAAGGTCTGCCAGGGATCCAGCTGCGCATAGGCCTCGCGGCGCATCTTGGCGGCGCGCTCGCGCAGCGCCTCGATCTCCGGCTCGAAAGAGCCTGAGCCCGCCCCGTCCGACAGTTTCGACAGTTCCTCGATCTTCGCCTCAAGCTCCCCGATCGGGCGCTCGAAATCCAGGTAGTGCGCGGCCATGCGGTTCTTTTTCAGCGTCGCCGTTGGCGAAGCGGCGGAAAGTAGGCGCGATGAGCCGATGGGACAAGCGGCGGACTTGTCGCGGGCCGAAGCCTCGCGCAAGGGTCTGAACGAACAGGGGCGGAGACGTAAATGGCCGCGATCTTCAGCGACAACCGTATGGGCATCCCCGAAGGCGAGACGCGAACGTCATTAGCGCCCAATGAGCTACGGCCGTTGACCCCGGACGCCATCACCGTGGGGTAGCGGTGATTTAGAGAGGCCGCCCCACGCCCGTTCGTGATCCTCCCCGTCGAGAGATCTAGCTCCCTCTGGGAGAAGTGCGGGATGCTTGATCTCGTTAACTTGTTTGGCGATAGGGCGATTCGCCGTGGCGCCCCTCGCGGCAGTTTTCCTTTTTTACCCAACGGCTTGACGCCGCGCCGCACCTCGCGCCTCGTCCGTGTGTCGGACGGTCGGCGCCGCCTTGAGCTGCGACCGACAGCATTTCACCTCGCAAGCTGTGCCTTCGCGGCAACACTCCCTAAAATGACAAGGAATCAGCCTAGACTATGGGAACGGCTGCCCGGGATTTGGGTTTGGGTAGGCGGGGCGGGATCGCGATTTCGCGGTCCTTCATCACCTCCCTGGAGCGTAAACAGCATGGCCGTTCGCCACCTCAGTCCAGTGCCCGACGCCGAACCCGGCGCCGCCGCTCCCGTCAACAGCGAGGTGGTCAGCCTCGCCCGCGGGCCGGAGTCCGCCACCGACCGCATCCGCCGCCTGCAATGGGAAGCCCGCATTCTCGCCGCCGAACAGACCGAGGCCCTCGGCGCCGAGCTTGAGGCCCTGGCCGTCCGCGCCCTGGAGATCGCCGAGGGCGGCGAGGCCTACCCCGCCGGCGTCCGCGAACTCGCCTCGCGCATCGCCGGCGACCTCCCGGAAAAAGCCAAGACCCTGCTGACCATCCTGCACCGGAGCGGCGGGGGGAACTGAGCTTCCTTCTGCCCGCGAGGCGCACGCCCTTTAGACTTCTCCCTCTGGGAGAGGTCTTTCATTTCGCCAATTCTTCCTCGATGGCGCCGACGATGATCGGGTCGTCGGGGGTCATGCGGGGGGAGAAGCGGCGGGCGACGTGGCCGTCCTTGGCGACCAGGAACTTCTCGAAATTCCACAGCACAGAGCCGTCGGCGGGAGCGCGATCGCCGACGCCTTCAGCCACCGGCACGGCCTTGGTCAGGGCGGCATAGAGCGGGTGCTGGCCATCGCCCTTGACGACGATCTTCTCGAACATCGGGAACTTGATACCGAAATTGGTGGTGCAGAATTCGGCGACCTCGGCATTGGTCCCCGGCTCCTGGCCGCCGAACTCGTTGGCGGGGAAGCCGGTGACCACCAGGCCCTTGTCCATGTAGTTTTCGTAGAGGCTCTCCAGCCCGGCGTATTGCGGGGTCAGGCCGCACTTGGAGGCGACGTTGACCACCAGGACCACCTTGCCCTTGTAGTCGCCGAGCGAGGCGGGCGCCCCGTCGATGCGGTTGACGGGGATGTCGTGAACGGTCTCGGCCATGGGGCGGGTTCCTGCGAAGTTGACGGTGGTCTTCGGCCGGCACCCTAGGCGCGCGACGGGATCGGCTCAAGACAGGCGCATGGCCCGCCAAACCCCGCTCACCCCCGCGCAGGCGGGGGCCAAGGCTTTTTCGTCTGAGGTTGCGGGTGAGGTTGCGGGTCGGCGTCTGCGTCGAGGACTTACCGCCAAGGACGCCAAGCTCGCCAAGTGGCTAACTCTTGGCGTTCTTGGCGAACTTGGCGGTAAAAAACCTGGGTTCCCGCTTTCGCGGGAATAAGCGGACTTCTAGTCAAGGCCCCTACCCCTTGATCTCGATCTTCGAGCGGTGGGGACCGGCTTCGCGGTTGCGGGGCAGGGTGATCTTCAGGACGCCGTCGCGGAAGTGGGCCTGGATCTGGTCGCGCCGCACGTCGGCGGGGATCGGGAAGGCCCGCTCGAAGCGGCCGAAGCGGCGTTCGCTGATGCGGTAGGCGGCGCTGGCGTCGTCGCGGGTCTCGGCCTTGTGACCGGAGAGGCTGAGCACGTCGCCGTTGACGGCCAGATCGACATCCTCGCGGGTCAGGCCCGGGAGCTCGACATCGAGCAGATAGGCCTGGTCGGTCTCCTTGATGTCGGTGGCGGGAAGGCCGAACAGCGGCGCGGCGCCGACGGCCGCGAACGGCCGCGCGGCCCTGAGCGCGGGAAACAGGCCAAAGCCGGCCACGTGGCGGAAGGCGTCGTCGAACCAGCGGTTCATCTCCATCTGCATGGCGGTGAACGGCTCCATCGAGGCGCGCCAGGACTCGGCGACCTCGCGGCCGGCGCGGCGGCCGGTCTCGGCCAGGTGACGGCCGGTCTCGGCGGCCTCGTGGGCCATGTCTCCGGCCTTGTCGGCGGCTTTCGCCTGGAAGGAGCGGGCTTCGCTCTCGACGCCCTGGCCACCGTTTGAGCCGGTGCGCGGCTGTTGGGATTTGTCGGCCGCGGCGGGCGTGGATTGTGGGGTCTCGGCCATGGCTGGCCTCCGTTGGCTTGAGTGGGTTGAATCGCTTCGCGCCCCCCGGCCTCAACCTCACAATCGCCGGCGAGGAACAGTGTTCCGCGGCGGCGGGATCAACTTTTTGCAACAAGATGGGTCGGGCGCCGTAAGAGGGCGGCCGTGAGCGAACAAGCCCTGCAGATCATCGCCCGCGGTCCCAGGGTCGAGGCCGAGGCCGCCGCCCGCGCCATCGACGCGGACGCCGGCCTGGAGGCCGCGACCTATTCCATCCTGGAGGAGGACGAGGTCAGGGATGTCTGGCGCATCGACGCCTTTCCGACCACCGCGGACGAGGCCGACGGCTTTCGGCGGGTGCTGGGCGGTTGGCCGGGGCTGAGCGTGGCGGTCGAGGCCCTGGCCGACGCCGACTGGCTGGCCATGGCGCTGTCGGGCCTGCCGCCGGTGCGGGCCGGCCGCTTCTTCGTCTTCGGCCAGCACGACCGCGGCCGGGCGCCGCCGAACGCGGTCAACCTGAGGATCGAGGCGGGCGCCGCCTTCGGCACTGGCCATCACGGGACGACGGTCGGCTGCCTGATCGAGTTCGACCGGATGCTGAAGCGGCGTCATTTCGAGCGCGTGCTGGACGTCGGCGTCGGCACCGGGGTGTTGGCGATCGCCGCCGCCCGGACCGGGAGCCGGATCGTGCGCGGCACGGACATCGATCCGGCCTCGGTCCGTATCGCAGGCGAAAACGCCCTCATCAATCGCGCGCGCGCCCGCTTTTGCAAGACCAGCGGCCTCAAGCATCCAGCCATCGCCGCGGCGGCGCCCTACGAGCTGGTCTTCGCCAACATCCTGGCCCGGCCGCTGATCGGCCTGGCCCGGCCGATCGCCGCGGTGCTGGCGCCCAGTGGCCGGGTCATCCTCTCCGGCCTACTGCGCCATCAGGAGCGCGCCGTGCGCGCGGCCTACCTGGGCCGGGGTCTGAAATTCGAGCGTCGGCTCTATCGCGACGCCTGGGTAACGCTGGTTATGGCCCGCAGCTAGCCCCTCGAAGCTCTTTTTTTTCGTCCATGGCCCGACTTGTTCGGGCCACCCATGATCACCGTGAATCAGAAGCGAGCACAGCGGCCGAACCGCTCATGATCACCGGCATGCGCTGGCGTCTATGGCTCCCCCGCATTC
>DASQSO010000333.1:0-2897 GCA_035642335.1 Caulobacteraceae bacterium | reverse complement strand
GACCGCGTCGGTGTCGAGCCCCTTCGCCTCCAGCACGCGCTCCAGATAGGGGTTCTTGACCGCGAACGAGCCGGACAGGGTCTTGTGGGTATAGATGTTGGCCGGGATCGGCTCGATGCCGGCCGAGGTGCCGCCGCAGATGATCGAGATCGAGGCGGTCGGCGCGATGGCCAGCTTGTGCGAGAACCGCTCCATCACCCCGCGCTCCCCGGCGTCGGGACAGGCGCCGCGCTCTTCGGCCAGGACGCGCGAGGCCTTGTCGGCTTCGCGGCGCAGGTGCTTGAACAGCCGCATGTTCCACGACTTGGCCAGGGCGCTCTCGAACGGCACGTTCTGGCCCTGCAGGAAGGAATGGAAGCCCATCAGGCCGAGGCCGACCGAGCGTTCGCGCATGGCGGCGTACCTGGCCGATTCCATCGCCGGCGGGGCGCGATCGATGAAGTCCTGCAGCACGTTATCCAGGAAGCGCAGCACGTCCTCGATGAAGGTCGGATGGTCGCGCCATTCCAGGAAGGTCTCGGCGTTGACCGAGGAAAGGCAGCACACCGCGGTGCGCTCCTGGCCCAGGTGGTCCTTGCCGGTGTGCAGCATGATCTCCGAGCACAGGTTCGACTGGCGCACCTGCATGCCGAGCTCGCGCTGGTGCTGCGGCATCAGCCGGTTGGCGGTGTCGGCGAAGATCAGATAGGGCTCGCCGGTCTGGACGCGGACGTCGAGGACCTTCTGCCAAAGCGAGCGGGCGTCGATCAGCTTGACGATCTCTTGGGTCTTGGGGCTGCGCAGACCGAACTGGGTCCCGTCGCGCACCGCCTCCATGAACTCGTCGGTGACGGCCAGGCCGTGATGCAGGTTGAGCGACTTGCGATTGAAGTCGCCGGACGGTTTGCGGATTTCGAGGAACTCCTCGATCTCCGGATGGTGGATGTCGAGGTAGACCGCGGCCGAGCCCCGGCGCAGCGAGCCCTGGCTGATGGCCAGGGTGAGCGAGTCCATCACCCGGATGAAGGGGATGATGCCCGAGGTCTGGCCCTGGCCCTTGACACGCTCGCCGATGGAGCGGACGCCACCCCAATAGGTGCCGATGCCGCCGCCGTTGGCCGCCAGCCAGACATTCTCGTTCCAGGTGCCGACGATGCTTTCCAGGCTGTCGGAGACCGCGTTCAGGTAGCAGGAGATCGGCAGGCCGCGATCGGCGCCGCCGTTCGACAGCACCGGGGTGGCCGGCATGAACCAGAGGTTGGAGATGTAGTCATAGATGCGCTGGGCGTGATCGGCGTCGTCGGCATAGGCGGTGGCGACGCGGGCGAACATGTCCTGGTAGGACTCTCCCGGCAGCAGATAGCGGTCCTCCAGCGTGGTCTTGCCGAAATCGGTCAAGAGCGCGTCGCGCGATCGGTCGACCTCGACCTTGCGCACCAGGGTCAGTGTCGGCCGCTCGCCCGGTCGGGTGGCGGCGAATCGGGCCTCCCGCACCTGAGTTGCGGACAAAGTCGCCTGGCTGCTCGTCATGACCATCTAACCTATGCCCCCGGGTTCCGGCGACAAGCCTTTGTCGCGGCGGTCCCCACTACATGTAGTGGGCGAAGCACCCACTAACCACAGATATGGGGACATAGGGTTGATAGACCGTCAACGGGACAAATCGGCCCCGGCGTGATTTTTACGTTAACAAGAGGTTAACACGGGCCGGGGCGCCGGGTTCGGAGGATTCAGGCCGCGGCGGCTTTTCGTTCGCCTTCAACGGCTTGCAGCACGGCCGCGATCAGGGTCTCGGCGCGCACGGGCTTGCCGATATGGTCGTCGGCGCCGGCCGCGTTGGACGCCTCGACGTGTTCGCGCATGACATTGGCGCTGAGCACCACGATCGGCAGGCGCGGCAGGCCGGCTTGCGCCTCGCGGGCGCGGATGGCGCGAGTCGCGCTGAGGCCATCCATCACCGGCATCTGCAGGTCCATCAGCACCACGTCGAAGTCGCCCGATTCGACCGCGCCGACGCCGGCCCGGCCGTCCTCGACGCAGACCACCTCGGCGCCGATGGCGGCGAGAATCAGTTCCGCGACCCTGCGATTGGTCTCGTTGTCATCGACCACCAGAACCCGGAGCGCCCGATCCGGGCGCTCGATCTCGGGCTCGGGCGCCGCCGGCGCGCCACGCGCCGCGGGCAGCGGCACGATCAGGGTGAAGACCGCGCCGCGCCCCGGCTTGCCGGCGGCGGACACCTTGCCGCCCATGAGCTCGGCGAGTTGGCGGCTGATGGACAGACCAAGCCCCGTGCCGCCAAACTGGCGGGTGATCGACCCATCGGCCTGCTCGAAGCGGGTGAACAGGCGCTCGGCCTGATCGGGCTCGAAGCCGATCCCCGAATCGCGCACCTCGAAATAGTAGCGATCGCCGCGCGCGGCCTTGGCCACGGAGAGGCCGACGCGGCCTTCGCTGGTGAACTTGACGGCGTTGCTGAGCAGGTTGGTCAGGATCTGGCGCAGGCGCGTGGGATCGCCGACCACCCGCCGGCGCGTCGTCTCGTCCAGCACAAGCTCGAAGCCCAACCCCTTGGCCTCCGCCGCGCCGCGATGGGACGACGCCGCCTCTTCGATCAGTTCGCCGAGGTCGAAGGCCGTCTCGGAGACGGTAAGCCGGCCAGCTTCCAGCCGGCTGAAGTCGAGCAGATCGCCCAGTATGCCGTCCAGGGTGGCGGCCGAGTTGACGATGGTTTTGAGCAGATCGCGCTGGCGCTCGTCCAGATCGGTGCGGCTGAGCCCCTCGGCCAGGCCAAGGACGCCGTTCAGCGGTGTCCTGATCTCATGGCTCACATTGGCCAGGAATTCGCTCTTGGCCCGGCTGGCGGCTTCGGCCCGATGCAGGGCCATGGTCAGGGCCGCGGCCTGTTCCTTCATTTC
>DASQSO010000332.1:0-3017 GCA_035642335.1 Caulobacteraceae bacterium | reverse complement strand
AAGGCGCTGGAGAGGAGGATGACGACCAGGCCGGCGAAGAGGGCCGGGCCGGCGGCCGGTCCCAGCCAGGCGGCGCCCAGCCAGACTAGGACGATCCAGATCAGGCTGGCGATGGCCAGACCGATGTCGTCGACGAACAGGCCCCAGATCTCCCGCGCGACAGCGACGATCCAGCCCATCAGGCGCGCACTCCCTTAGCCTGGGCCTTCGCGGCCAGCGACCGGCAGACCGGCACGGCCACGAGGCCAGCCAGCCCGAACCCGATCACCAGGCCAGCGATGGAAAGGTCGCCTCCCGGCCAGGTCACGCCGACGCCCTCGCCGACCCAGAAGGCGCCGAAGCCGCTCAATATGACCCCGACGGCGAATTTCAGCGTGTTCTCCGGAACCCGCGACATAGGTCTGTGCAGGGCAAGCCCCAACGCCGCCACCAGCACGAAGGCCGCCAGCGCGCCCAGGGCCGCCGGGACGATCAGGCCGACGCCGCCGGCGCTGACCGCGATGACGATGAACACCACCTCGGTCCCCTCCAGCATGCAGATCTGAAAGGCCGCGCCGAAGGCGATGGCGTCGAAGCCGCCGCCCGCCGCCCCCAGCCTCAGCATCGCCTCGCTGTGCTTGGCGAAGGCGGCGTCCTCGTCGTGCAGGGCCAGCACCCCGGCCGAGCGCAGGATCGCCTTGCGCAGCCAGCGCAGGCCGAACAGGATCAGGAGCGCACCGACCACGATCTGCAACGCGTGCAGGGGAATAAGGCTAAGCGCCGGCCCCAGCACCGCCGTCAGCGCCGCCAGCACGCCGGCCGCCGCCGCCGCGCCGGCGAGGGTGTCGCGCCAGCCGCGCACCCCGCCCACCGCCAGCACCACGGTCAGGGCTTCGACGAACTCCACGGTGGAGGCGAGAAAGGCGGCCAGCGCCGACGCGCCGGCGTGAGTCGGATTGATCATCATGGCCCCACTCTAACCCGCGAGTTTGCTCGATCGACAGGCCCCGCGACGACGGAGCGCGACGAAGAACGTTCCATTTGTCAGCAAACCCCCCTATATCAGCCCCATCACCGCCCGGCCGAAAGGCCGGGCGCCGTCATATCCGAGACCCGAAAAACCATGACCGACATCCTCATGCCCAAGGCGACCGCCGTCTGGCTGGTCGACAACACCTCGCTCACCTTCGAGCAGATCGCCGACTTCGCCGGCCTGCACCATCTGGAGGTCAAGGGCATCGCCGACGGCGAGGTGGCGCGCGACATCCGCGGCGCCGACCCCATCGCCAACGGCCAGCTGTCCCGCGAGGAGCTGGACGCCGCCGGCGCCGATCCCAACTACCGCATGACGGCGCAGAAGAGCCGTCACGCCGAGTTCCTGAAACCCACCAAGAAGTCGCCGCGCTATACCCCGGTGTCGCGCCGCCAGGACCGCCCGGACGCCATCGCCTGGTTCCTGCGCAACCACCCGGAGATCGCCGACAGCCAGATCGTCAAGATCCTCGGCACCACCAAGTCGACCATCGACCAGGTGCGCAACCGCACCCACTGGAACGCCCCCAACATCAAGCCGGTCGATCCGGTCACCCTCGGCCTGGTCGGCCAGCTGGAGCTGGACGCCATCGTCAAGAAGGCCGCCGAGAAGAAGGCCAAGGACGACGCCAGGAAAGGCATCGTCGACGACGGCCCCGCCCTGCAACCCGCCGCCGAGCCGATCCAATTCGAACACCACGACGCCGACGACTAACGGCGGGCCGGCTCTTCTTTTTTTCCGTCATGGCCCGACTTGATCGGGCCACCCATGATCACCGACTCTGATCAGTGTCTATGGGCCCCCCGCATTCCGCCTTCGGCTCCAGCGGGGGGTGACGGTTTTTGGGTGACTTCCCCCAGCCCCAGCGGCCATATGGCCGCATGTCGGACGGCCATTCCTTTGACGTCATCATCGCCGGGGCGGGGATCGCCGGGGCGAGTCTGGCGCTGGAGCTGGCGCATGGGGGCCTCAGCACGGCCCTGATCGATCCGCAGCCGTTCGCCGCCCAGGTCGCGCCCACCTTCGACGGCCGCGCCTCGGCCATCGCCTATTCGTCGTTCCGCGCGTGGCGGGCCGTCGGCGTCGGCGCCACGCTGGCGCCCCAGGCCCAGCGCATCGAGCAGATCCTGGTCACCGACGGCCGCTCTCCGGGCGCCGCGTCGCCCAAACCCGCGCCGGTCTTCCTGCGCTTCGACGCCGCCGAGATCGCGGACGCCGCCGATGGCGAGCCGCTCGGCTACATGCTGGAGAACCGCCATATCCGCGCCGCCCTGGCCGCCGGCGTCGAGGCCGCCGACATCGCCCTGATGGCCCCGGCCCGGGTGGCGGCGGTCGAGGCTGGCCCCGCCGGGGCGCGCGTCAGCCTGGAGGACGGCCGGGTGCTGACCGCGCCGCTGGTGGTCGGCGCCGAGGGCCGCGGCTCCATCGTCCGCCGCGCCGCCGGCATCGGGACCATCGGCTGGGACTATCCGCAGAAGGGCGTCGTCGCCACCGTTCGCCTCGGCCGCCCGCACAACGGCGTCGCCTACGAGCATTTCCTGCCCGCCGGCCCCTTCGCCATCCTGCCGCTGACCGACGACCGCGCCAGCCTGGTCTGGACCGAACGGCTGGCGCCCGCCGACGCCCTCAAGGCCGCCCGGCCGGAGGTATTCGCATCGCTCCTGCAACGCCGGTTCGGCGAGTTCGTCGGCCGGGTCGAGGTCGAGGGGCCCACCTTCGTCTATCCCCTGGCCCTGCAGCTGGCCGAGCGGCTGACGGCGGCGCGCACGGCGCTGGTCGGCGATTCCGCCCACGGCATCCACCCCATCGCCGGCCAGGGCCTGAACCTCGGCCTCAAGGACGCCGCCGCCCTGGCCCAGGTGCTGGTCGACGCCGCGCGGCTGGGCGAAGACCTCGGCTCGGCCGCGGTGCTGAACCGCTACGCCGCCTGGCGCCGGTTCGACAATGTGACGCTGGCGGCGGCGACCGACGTCTTCAACCGCCTGTTCTCCAACGACCATCCGGC
>DASQSO010000331.1:0-3568 GCA_035642335.1 Caulobacteraceae bacterium | reverse complement strand
ATGGTCGTTGGGCTGATGGCGCTCGAATTCGTCGTCGCCTTCCTGCAAGCCTTCGTTTTCGCCGCCCTGACCTGCGTTTATCTCAACGAAGTCGTGAATCTCGATCACGGCCACTGAAACCAACCAAAAGGGACTTTCTCGCTATGGACGTTACAGCCGCCAAATACATCGGCGCGGGCCTGGCCATGACCGGCCTGATCGGGGCCGGCGCCGGCCTCGGCATTCTGTTCGGCGGCTATCTGCAAGCCGCCATCCGCAATCCGGCCGCCGCGCCGGGCGAGCGGGTGTGGCTGTTCCTGGGCATGGCCTTGGCCGAGTCCATGGGCATCTTCGGCTTGGTGATGGGCTTCATCATCCTGTTCGTGAAGGTCTGACGACCCGCTCCCATGGCCGTTACGCCTGACCAGATCCACGCCGCCAGCGCCCACGTCCCGGCCGATGCCGGGTCGAGCGGGCTGCCGCAGTTCGACATCGCCCAGTGGCCCGGTCAGGCCGTCTGGATGTTGATCATCTTCGTGGTGATGTTCATCCTTTTCTCCAGGGTGTTCGTGCCGCGCGTGGGCGGGACGATCTCGGCGCGGGAGGATCGCATCGCTGGCGATATCGGCGCCGCGCGCGGGATGAAGGCCGAGGCCGACGCCCAGGCCGCCGCGGCGGCCGCAGAAACCGCCCAGGCGCGCGCCCGGGCGCAGAAACTGGCCCTCGACGCCAAGGCCAGGGCCCAGGCCGAGGCGGCCCGCGCCGAAGCGGTGGAACAGGCCAGGCTCGCCGAGCACCTGTCCCACGCCGAGGTGCAGATCATGACCACGCGCGACAAGGCCATGAGCAATGTGCGCCAGATCGCGCTCGACGCCGCCGGCTCCATCGTCGAGAAGCTGACGGGCGCCGCCCCGACCGCGGCCCAGCTCAGCGCCGCTCAAGCACGCGGAGACGCCTGATGGAGCTATTGCAGGACGCCGAGGTCTGGATCGCCATCGGCATGGTGGTGTTCTTCGTCATCCTGATCCGCGCTAAGGCGCCGGGCATGGCGTTGAAGGCGCTGGATGACCGGGCCGCCAAGATTCAGGCCGAACTGAACGAGGCGCTGCGTCTGCGCCAGGAGGCGCAGGCCTTGCTGGCCTCGATCAAGTCCGAACGCGAGGCCGCCGAGCGGCTGGGCGCCGAGATCATCGCAAACGCCGAGGCCGACGCCAAGCGCATGCGCGCCGAGGCCCAGGTTCGGCTGGAAGACCAGATTCGACGCCGCCGCGCCATGGCCGAGCGGCGCATCGCCAACGCCGAGATCCAGGCCGCGCTTGAGGTCAAGGCCGCCGCCGCCGAGGCCGCCGCCAACCTAGCCGAACGAGTGCTCGCTGAGCGGCTGCGGGGAATGACCTCCGATCCGCTGGTCGACCGCGCCGTGGCGCAACTGGCCGGCAAGCTGCAATAGCGCCCCTCGCGGGGTGGCGCTTTGTCCGCCCGCGCGGCCATTTCGCAACCTGCCGGCCTGTGTCAAAGGTGGCGCAGCAAGCTTCAAGAGGATGAACGTGACGCCCGACGACATGGTTGGCACCGCAAATCCATCCGCGGCCGTGGCGACGCCGCCCGCGCCCGCCGCGGCGCCGGCGCAGCCGCAGCCCTCGCTTCTGGTGTTCGAACTGGCTATCGCGCGGCGCGACTACGCTGTGGCGCTGAACCACGCGCTGCTGATGTTGAACGTGCTCGACCGCACCATGGGCATGCTTGAGGGCATCGACATCGGCATGGCGCCGACGGGCATCGAACTGCGCGAACTCTATCAGCGCTTCGCCACCCGCTTCGCCGCCGGCTTCAGCGACCTGATCGTCAACGGCCGCGAGGCGATCACCCCGATGGCGAGCGAGGTCCTGTTCTCGCATCACCGCTGGATCGACAACATCTTCGCGATCAGCGGCTTCCAGAGCACTGACCACTTGGCGGTGCATTTCGGCGGCGGTTCCGGCGGCCAATGGCGGCTGAACGCGGACAACCTCTCCACCTTCCTGATGCTGTTCAACCCGTCCTCGACCCTGGATGTGAATTTCGAGGAATGCATCGCGGCCAACCGGCCGGCGACCATCGTGGCCCTTATCGCCTATCTGTCGGCCCGGATCTGCGTCGAGCCGCGGGCCTGCTCCTTCCGCGAAAAGATGCTGCAGTGGCTGCCGGGCCGCTTCGCCGAGGTGACGCTTGGCACGGTGCCGTTGCAGAAGATGACCGAACCCTTCACCCACTGCAGCTACGCGATGGACAAGGACAAGCACCGCATCAAGGCCGACCTGATGGCCCAGATGCGCCATGGCTGTCTGGCCTGCAACTGCCCCGAGTACGGTCCGGCCAAGCCGCGCCAGGCGCGCAAGAAACCGCGGATCGTCATCGTGACCGAGCACTACTCGGTCGGCCACGCCATCTTCCGCACCCATTCGCGGGCGGTGCGCTCCCTGCGCGAGAAGTTCGAGGTGATCGGGGTGCTTCACGGCACGGCCGCCGAGCCGGACGTGCTGAGCTGTTTCGACGATGTCATCTGGTTTCCGATGGACGACCTGATGACGGTCACCAGGAAGACAGCCGCCGCCATACTGGGGCGCGAACCGGATATCGTCTTTCACCTGGGCGTTGGGCTGACGGTGACGGCCATCTCGCTCGCCTCGCTCAGGCTGGCGCCGATCCAGTGCGTCTCCTACGGCCACACGGCCACCACCATGTCGCCGACCATCGACTACATGGTGCTGCCGGAGGATTTCGTGACGACGCCGGAGCCCTATTCCGAAAAGCTCGTGCTGCTGCCCTGGGCGGCCTTTCCCTATACGCCGCGTATCATCGACGCCAACGTGCATCCCAAGACGGCCCTGCCGGCCAAGGGCGAGACCGTGCGCATCGCCGTTCCCGCCTCGGTGATGAAGATCAACTCCTTCCTGCTGGCGGCGCTGGCGCAGATCGCCGCCGCCGCGGACCGGCCGATCGAGTTCCATTTCTTTCCGCTCGGCGCGCGCGGCGTCGCCTATTTCTACTTGGAGCGGGAGATCAAGCGGCAGCTGGCCAAGGCGGTTGTCCATATGGAGCAGCCGCATGACGCCTATCTTGAGCAGCTGTCGGAATGCGCCTTCTTCCTTTGCCCGTTCCCATACGGGAACATGAACTCCATCGTCGACTGCCTGTCATTGGGCCTGCCCGGCGTCTGTCTGGATGGCCCGGAAGCCCACGCCCACGCCGATGTGGCCTTCTTCAAGCGGCTGGGCCTGCCCGACGAACTGGCCGCCTCGACCATCGATGAGTATGTGGCCAAAGCCGCCAGGCTGATCAACGACGCGGCCTGGCTGGCCAAGTGCCGCAAGGCCGCCTCGAAGAGCGACCTTGACGTGCTCTTCCAGGGCGACGAGACCGAGTTCTGCAAGGCGATTTACGCCCTCGTCGACAAGTGAGCATCGACGATCTGAAGCTGGACGAGATCGAGGCCGCCGTCGCGCTCTGGGAGGCCTGCGACCTCACCCGCCCTTGGAACGATCCCCGCGCCGACGCGCGCCGCGCCTTCGCCGGCGCGACGTCGACCATCCTCGCCAACCATGAGGAC
>DASQSO010000330.1:0-7422 GCA_035642335.1 Caulobacteraceae bacterium | reverse complement strand
CATGGAAGCTTCGCCGGCTGAGCTCCGGGAAGGTGAAGACCCGTGGCCCGAGCGGCATCATCAGCGGGGCGACTTCGATGCCGCTGGCCTGGAAGGCGCGATCATAGGCGAAGGCGGCGACGTCCTGGCCCTCCTCCAGCGAGACGGCGCCAATTCTTCGGCCCCACAGCCTGACTTCGGCGAGCGTGGTCACGCGTCGTCATCGCCCCATGTCCAACGGGCGCCTGGCGGGGCTGGCTGGCCAGCGTCGGGTCGGGGTTCGCGCCGGGCTCTGGATCGCACCCGCATGGGACGGCGGCGCCTCAGCAGGTCGATGGGATTGGCGGGGGTTTCCGGAAGCAGGCGATCCAGGCCGTCGAGCCTGTCCAGGGCGCGCAGGGCGCGGATGAGGCTGTGGAGCTGGACCGAAACGCCGCCCTCCATGCGCTCGATCGTTCGTTTTGAGACGCCGGCCGCCTCCGCCAGATCGGCCTGGGTCAGCCGGTGGGCGATGCGCGCTTGAGAAAGCCGGCGCCCCAACTCCGCCAGAACGGCCTCGTCAGTGAGCAACGGATCGAATCTCATAACTCGCCCCTGTAGGCGACTAGAACAGGAATTTCTATATTAATCGCCATATATGACGATACAATTTATACCATCTATCTAGCCGATTCTGGCGAATTAAGCCAGAAAATACCAATTACTCGGCGATTACAGCGATTTATGGAGAATCGCTATCTTGGCCTCGCCGCATCAGATGATCCAAGACGGTCAGCATGGGTGGCCCGAACAAGAGTCGGGCCATGACGAAGAAAAAGAAGCGCTGGCCGGCTATCGCCAGCGCCGTTGCTCAGCGTCAGAATGTCGGAGTCGATGAGGTTGAGGTTCCCGGGGAGGCTCGATTTGGCGCGCGGAGTGGCGGGCAGTTCTGACCTGGGGGCGTGCCCCGCGCGGGGCGAACGCTTCAGTCTGTCTCGTCGCCGCCGCTTCGCCGCCGTCGCCGTCCTCGCCCTGGCGGTCTTCGCCGCGGGTTGCCAGGGCCGCAAACCCCCGCCGCCGCCGGCGCCGGTCGTCTATGTGGCCAAGCCCCAGCAGCGGCAGCTGGTGGACTGGGACGACTATGTCGGCCAGTTCGAGGCCCCCAACTCGGTCGATATCCGGCCGCGGGTCACCGGCTATCTGCAGTCCTCCAACTTCCGCGACGGGCAGATCGTCAAGAAGGGCCAGCTACTGTTCGTCATCGATCCCAGGCCCTATCAGGCGGCCCTCGACCAGGCCCGCGGGCAGGAGGCGCATGCGGCGTCGGCGCTCAGCAACGCCCGCATCGAACTGAGCCGCGCGGTCAAGCTGCTCGCCGACAAGGCCATTCCGGAACAGGAGTACGAGACGCGGCTCGCCACGCAGCAGCAGGCCGCCGCCGACCTGCTCGCCGCCCAGGCCGCGGTCCAGACCGCGGCCCTCAACCTCAGCTGGACCCGGGTGACCTCGCCCCTGGCCGGCCGGGCGTCGGACCGGCGTGTCGCCCCGGGCAACCTGGTCACCCAGGACACCACCATCCTCACCAACGTCGCCGACCTGGACCCCATCTGGTTCGGCTTCGTCGGCGCCGAGTCCTTTTATCTGAAGTACGAGAACGAGGCCCGGCAGGGGCTGCGGGCTGAGTCGCGCTACGCCGCCAATCCGGTGGAAATCCGGCTGCAGGACCAGGCCAACTACGTCATCAAGGGGCGGATGGACTTCGTCGACAACACGCTGGACACCAACTCCGGCACGATCCGCGCCAGGGCCGTTGTGCCCAACCCGGACTACAGGCTGACCCCCGGACTGTTCGGCCATCTGCGCCTGCTCGGCTCGGGGACCTATAACGGGTTCCTGATCCCGGACGAGGCGATCACCACCCTGCAGAGCGACCAGATCGTCTATGTGGTCGAACCTGACGGAAAGGTGCAGCAGAGGAAGGTCGCGACCGGGCCGGTGATCGACGGGCTGCGGGTGGTCCGCTCCGGCGTCGCTCCCAGCGACGAGGTGATCATCGACGGCGTCGAGCGCGCCAAGGTTGGCATGACGGTCACGGCCAGGCCCGGACGGATCACGCCGCGGAGCGACAGCAACTCGCCGACGCCGTCCGACCTGGCGCCGCCGGCGGCCTCCGCAACCTTCGCCGACCCCTCACACTGAGCGGCGGCCGGGGTGCGGTTCTCACACTTTATGATCGACCGGCCGGTGTTCGCGGTCGTCATCTCGATCCTGATCGTCCTTTTGGGCGCCATCGCCTATCCCAACCTCGGCGCCGCCCAGTATCCCGAGATCGTCCCGCCGACCGTCAACGTCACCCTGACCTATCCCGGCGCCTCGGCGGAGACCATCGCCGAGACCGTCGCCGACCCGATCGAGGAGCAGATCAACGGGGTCGAGGACATGATCTACATGTCGTCCCAGTCGACCGGCGACGGCAACCTGCAGATCACCGTCACCTTCAAGTTGGGCGCCGACTTGGACAAGGCCCAGGAGCTGGTCCAGGACCGGGTGACCACGGCCATACCGCGCCTGCCGGTGGAGGTGCAGCAGACCGGCATCACCGTGCGCAAGAGCTCGCCGGACATCCTGATGGCCGTGCACATGTATTCGCCCGACGGGTCGCTGGACCAGGCCTTCGTCGCCAACTACGTCACCTTGCAGATCGAGCAGCCGCTGCTGCGGCTGCAGGGGGTCGGCGACCTGGTGGTCCGCGCCGCGCGCGACTACGCCATCCGCATCTGGATCGACCCCGACAAGGCGGCGGCCCGCGACCTGACCGTCGACGACATCGTCAACGCCCTGCGCAGCCACAACGTGCAGATCGCCGCCGGCAATATCGGCGCGCCGCCCTTCGGCGCGTCGGCCTCGAACGACCAGCTGCAGGTGCAGGCGGAGGGGCGGCTGGTGACGCCGCAGCAGTTCGCCGACATCATCATCAAGCGCGACGCCGACAACCGTCTGACGCGCGTGTCGGACGTGGCCCGGGTGGATCTGGGCGCCCAGACCTACACCACAAACGCCTATCTCGGTTACCACCAGGGCGACAGGCTGATGACCGAGCCGGCGGCGGCCATCGGCGTCCTGCAGCTGCCCGGCACCAACGCGCTGCGGGCGGCCGACAGCGTCATCAAAAAGATGGCGCAGCTGCGCAAGAGCTTCCCGCCGGGGCTGGACTACCAGATCATCTACAACCCCACCGACTACATCCAGCAGTCGATCGACGAGGTCTACAAGACACTGTTCATCGCGCTGGTCCTGGTCGCGATCGTGGTCATCGTCTTCCTGCAGAGCTGGCGCGCGGCGATCATTCCCATCCTGGCCATCCCGGTCTCGCTGGTCGGCACGTTCGCGGTGATGCTGGCCGCGGGCTTCACCCTGAACAACCTCTCCCTGTTCGGCCTGGTCCTGGCCATCGGCATCGTCGTCGACGACGCGATCGTGGTGGTGGAGAACGTCGAGCGGCACCTGGAGGCGGGCATGGGGCCCAGGCAGGCGGCTCACGTCACCATGGACGAGGTGGGCAGCGCCTTGGTCGCCATCGCCCTGGTGCTCTCGGCGGTGTTCATCCCGGCGGCGTTCGTCGGCGGGATCTCCGGCCAGTTCTATCGCCAGTTCGCCCTGACCATCGCCTCGGCGACGCTCATTTCGCTGGCGGTGTCGTTGACCCTGTCGCCGGCGATGGCCGCCCTGGTGCTCAGGCCCAGGGAGCGGCACGGGCGGCGCCAGCCCGGCTGGATGAGGCCGTTCTCGACCTTCGCCCGGGTCTACAACAGGCAGTTCGACCGGCTCGCCCACGGCTACGCCAGGCTGGCGGGGCGGCTGATCAAGGCCGCCGTCCTGATGCTGGTCGTCTACGGCGGGCTGATCGCGCTGACGGCCTGGCGGCTGTCGGCGACCCCGGCTGGCTTCATCCCCTCCCAGGACCAGGGCAACGTCATCATGTCGGCCGTGCTCAAGGACGGCGCCTCGCTGGCCCACACCGACAGCGTCATCCGGCGTTCCATCCCCCTGATGCTGAAGGCGGCCGGCATCGTCGGCGCTTCGTCATACGCCGGCGTCGACGCCACCAGCCAGACCACCAACGCCTCGGCCGGACAGGCCTATGTCATCGAAAGCTCGTTCGCGGACCGGCAAAGGCGCCATGTCACCTTCGCCGGTATGATCGCCGAGCTGCAGAAGTCGCTTTCGGCCATCCCCGACGCCACCATTCGCATCCTGCCGCCGCCCCCCGTCCGCGGCATCGGCACCCAGGGCGGGGTGAAGATGATCGTCGAGGACAAGAGCGGCGGCGCCGACTACCGGCGGCTGGAGGCGGTCACCCAGAACCTGATCGACGCGTTCAACAAGGACCCGAACGTCACCGACGCCTACAAGACCTTCAACACCAGCACCCCGCGCATCTTCGCCCAGATCGACCGGACCAAGGCCGAATATCTCGGCGTCTCGGACCAGTCGGTCTTCGACACCCTGCAGACCTTTCTGGGGTCGACCTACATCAACGATTTCAACTATCTGAACCACACCTACTCGGTCTACGCCCAGGCCGACGCGCCGTTCCGGCAGGACGAGTCCGAGATCGCGCAGCTGCAGACCCGCTCAGTGAGCGGGGCGATGACGCCGCTGGGCTCGGTGGTGACCCTGAAGAAGACCACCGGGCCCTATCGGGTGCTGCGCTACCAGCTCTATCCCTCGGCCGAGGTGCAGGCCAACAGCCCGCCGGGCCGCTCCACCGGCCAGACCATGGCGGCGATGGAGAAGATCGCCCAGCAGACCCTGCCGGACGGCTTCGGCTACGAATGGACCGAGCTGGCCTATCAGCAGCAGCAGGCCGGCAACACCGCCGCCCTGGTCTTCCTGCTGGCCGTGATCCTGGTCTTCCTTTTGCTGGCCGCCCTCTACGAGAGCGTCACCATGCCGCTGGCGGTGATCCTGATCGTGCCCATGTGCCTGCTGGCGGCGATCACCGGCATCAACCTCAGGGGGATGGACAACAACATCCTCACCCAGATCGGCTTCATCGTGCTGATCGGCCTGGCGGCGAAGAACGCCATCCTGATCGTCGAGTTCGCGAGGCAAGGCGAGATCGAGCACGGCCAGAGCCGCGAGGACGCCGCCGCCGGCGCCGCGAAGACGCGCCTGCGGCCCATCCTGATGACCTCCTTCGCCTTCATTCTCGGCGTCGTTCCTCTGGCCTTCGCCCACGGCGCCGGCGCCGAGCTGCGCCAGGCCCTGGGCGTTGCGGTCTTCTTCGGCATGATCGGCGTGACCATCTTCGGCCTGGCCTTCACGCCGGTCTTCTACGTCGTCACCCGCTGGCTGAGCGACCGGGTGCCGCAGCCGCCTGGCAAGGATCCCGAGCCGACGCCCCCCGAGCCGACGCCCCCCGAGCCGACTGGGGACGATTCCGCCGCCAGCCCGGTGCGGGAGCGGGCGCCGTGAGGTCGCCGGCGCGGCGGAGGCTGACATGGCTTGGCCTGGCGCTCGCGGTCGCCGGCTGCGCCGTCGGACCCAACTATGTCAGGCCGCCGACGCCCGCCCCGCCGGCCGCCGCCTTCGTCTCCGCCACGCCGTCGGCGGCCTCGACGGATCAGCCGCCGCCGGACTGGTGGCGGCTCTACGACATCCCGGCGCTCGACGCGCTGGTCCAGGAGGCGCTGGTCCACAACAACAGCCTCTTGGCCGCCGCCGCCAATCTTGTCGAGGTCCGGGCCGCCCTTTCCCAGGCACGCGCCGGCCTTTTTCCGTCGACGGGCCTATCCGCCGGCGCGCAGTACGGCCTCACCTCCGAAGGGACCTTCATCGACGAGCTGGAGGGCAAGGCGCCGCCGGGCCCGGCGCCGTTCTATACCGACGGGCTGGACGTCTCTTACGAGGTGGACCTGTTCGGCCGGGTGCGCAGAAGCATCGAGGCCGCCCACGGCGACTATCAGGCCCAGCAGGCGGCCGAAAACGTCATCCGCATCAGCGTCGCCGGCGAGACCACCCGGGCCTATGTCGACGCCTGCGCTTATGCCGACGAGCTGGCCGTCGCCCGGCAGTCGCTGGACGTCGTCACCCAGACCTACGACATCACGGTCAGCGAGGCGCGCGACGGCATGGCCTCGGACCTGGACGTGGCCCGGGCGCGCGAAGAGGTGGAGCAGGTGCGCGCGACCCTGCCCACCTTCGAGGGAAACCGGCGCACCGCGCTTTTCCAGCTGGCCGTCCTGACCGGCCAGCCGCCGGAGCAGATATCCCAGGCCGACGATGCCTGCGTGACGACGCCGAAGCTCGCCGCGGTGCTGCCGGTCGGCGACGTGGGCGGCCTGTTCCGCCGGCGGCCGGACGTGCGCGAGGCCGAGCGGCAGCTGGCCGCCAACACCGCGCGGATCGGGCTGGCGACGGCCGGCCTCTACCCGACCATCACCATCGGCGCCTCGGTCTCCAGCTTCGCGAGAAGCGTTAGCGGGCTGGGTTCGCTGAACGACCTGAGCTATTCGATCGGCCCGCTGCTCAACTGGACCTTCCCCAATACCCTGGTGGCCCTGGCCCAGATTCGCGAGGCCCGGGCGACGGCCTCGGCCTCCTACGCCAACTTCCAGGCGGCCGTGCTGCAGGCGCTGCAGGATACCGAGGACGCCCTGACCGCCTACGCCGGCGAGCTGGACCGCAACAAAGCCCTGGTCGGCGCCCACCAGGCCAGCCTGACCGCCTTCACGCTCGCCAGGGAGGAGTACCAGCTCGGCCGGGTCAGCTATCTGGACCTGCTGACCGCCCAGTCCGACCTGGTCAACGCCAGCGCCGCGCTGGCCGCCTCGGACCAGGCCATGGCCTCCGACCAGGTGACGGTGTTCAAGGCCCTCGGCGGCGGCTGGGAACAGGCCCCCGCGATAACCCCCCTGCCGATCCTGGACGGCAAGACCGGCAAAAGCACCCCGGTGAAGTGAGACCTCCAAAGACATCTCCCTCTGGGCGAGCTCTTTTTTATGCCGCCACCGGCGTCCTTGCCCGGCCGCGGAGCAGGCGGCCGGGGCGGGCGGTGGTGTCCTGGTCGTGGTGGCGGGTCAGCACGCCGGCGACCATGGTCGCCAGGTAGCCGCTCGCGGGCTGCAAGAGGCGCGAGCCGCCGGCCGGCAGATCGGCGTGCAGGCTCAGCTCGCCCAGCTTCAGATTGTCGAAGTCGATGACGTTCAGGTCCGCCCGCATGCCCGGCGCCAGCAGGCCTCGGTCGGTGAAGCCGAACAGCTCGGCGTTGCGGCGGGTCTGGCGGTGGATCACGTGGGCCAGCGGCAGGGTCGCGCCGCGGCGCCGGTCCCTCGCCCAATAGGTCAGCTGGTAGGTCGGGCTGACCGCGTCGAAGATCAGGCCGACATGGGCGCCGCCATCGGAAAGGCCGGTGACGGTGGCCTCGTCCAGCTGCATCTCGCGCACCGCGTCCAGGCTGTA
>DASQSO010000329.1:0-3834 GCA_035642335.1 Caulobacteraceae bacterium | reverse complement strand
GGCGCCCTGGTCGCCACCCAGTGGCTGGAGGACGGGACCGCGGCGAAGATCCTCGCCGCCCACCGCGCCGAGCTGGCGGCGCGCGCCGAGGTCGCCCTGGCGGCCCTGGGCGCGGCGGTGGAGCGACCGCCGAACCGCGCCGCCACCCACCTGTGGATGCCGCTGAGCGAACTGGACGCCGAGCGCATCGCCGCCCGCGCCCTGCGCAACGGAGTCGAGGTCACCGCGCCGTCGGCCCCGGCCATCCCCGGCGGCGGCGAGCACGGTCTGCGGGTCTGCCTCGGCGCCGCGCCCAGCCTTGGCGTGCTGAAGGAAGGCCTGGTGGGCCTGAGCCGCGCCCTGGTCGAGGCCGACGACCGCGCCCTGGCCATGGTCTGAGGAGGCGGACGATGCATGAGACGCCGCACGACGGCTGGCTGATCAGCGACGACCTCACTCGCTTCGACGTGGCCCGCGCCCACGGCTGGATCGGCGGCGAGAGCTATTGGGCCGAAGGCATTCCATTCGAGCTGTTCAAAAAGGCGGTGGAGAACAGCCTCACCGTCGGCGCCTATGCCGGCGACGGCCAGATGGCCGCGATGGCCAGGGTGGTGACCGACCGGGCCACCTTCGGCTGGATCGGCGATGTTTTCGTGGACGCGGCGCATCGCGGCCAGGGTCTCGGCAAGGCGCTGATGGCCTATCTGCTGGCCCACCCCGACCTGCAGGGTTTTCGCCGCCTGCACCTGGCCACCCGCGACGCCCACGGCCTCTATGCCGGCTTCGGCTTCGGCCCCCTGACCGGCGTTGACCGCTGGATGGAGATTCGCAACCGCGACGTCTATCGCCGCCAGCCTTAGACTTCTCACAGAGGGAGAGGTTTTTAGGGCGACGGCTCGTCCGCGATCAGTTCAGGCCAGCGGGCCTTGGCCGAGGCGACGACCTTCACCCAGCCCCGCGCCAGGCCGCGAGTCGGATTGGGGCGCAGGCGCATGGCGAACAGGTCTTCCAGGCCAAACGGCGCCAGAATGTCGAGCCCGCCGTCCGCTTCCAGGCGCACCCCCACCGCGAAGGCCGGCGCCACGAACCGCTCCACCGCCTCATCGCAGCAGCTCAGCGGCGCATAGGGCTCGCCGAAATGGTCCTCGAACCACAGGTGCACGCGCGCCTGGTTGCGCACCTCGACCAGCCCGGCGAGATCGGCTGGAAAGGCCGCCGCCGCGGCGCGGATGACCCCGTCCTCGGCCTCGTAGGACAGGTCCGAGGCGTCATAGTAGAACAGATCGAAATCCTTCAGCCCGTGGTCGGGCGCGCGGCCGGTGAGCGCATTCCAGACCGTCTGGTAGATCGCGCCGGAGACCACCCGCCACTGCGGCAGACCCAGGTCGCGCGCGGTCTCTAGCACCCGCATCAGCCGCGGATTGCCGCGCAGGATGGCGTCCACGCGGCTTTCAAGGTCGTCGCCGCTCATCGCCGCCTCAGGGGCCAGCCGTGATCGATCGGGCCGTCGCCGGCGCCGAGGCCGGGCACCTGTCGGATGGCCTCGGTGACAAAGTCGTGGGCGCGGGCGACGGCGGCCCGCGGATCGAGCCCTTGGGCCAGGCCGACGGCGCAGGCCGAGGCGAGGCTGCAGCCCGTGCCGTGGCTGTGGCGGGTGGCGATCCGGTCGCTGGTGAACAGGCTCTCGCCGCCCGTCGTCATCAGGACATCGGTGACCACTTCGCCCGGCACGTGGCCGCCTTTCATCAGCACCGCTCGCGCCCCCATCCCCAGCAGGGCCTCGCCGGCGCGGCGCAGGTCGTCGGTGGTGGCGATCTCGAGGCCGGTCAGCCGCTCGGCCTCCGGCGCATTGGGGGTCAGAAGCGCCGCCAGCGGGACGAGGCGCGCGCGCAGGGCCTCGATAGCGTCGGGCTCCAGCAGCGCCGCGCCGGTGGTCGCCGCCACCACTGGGTCGATAACGATGGGGGCATCGAGGCCGGCGAACAGCTCGGCCAGCGCCTCGACCACGGCCATCGAGCCCAACATGCCGGTCTTAACCGCGTCGGCGCCGATGTCGCCCAGCACCGCCCGCGCCTGGGCGATCACTACGTCCGCGGGGATCGGGTGGATGGCGTGGACGCGGGCGGTATCCTGGACGGTCACCGCGGTGATGGCCGTCGCCGCATAGCCACCGAGCATGGTGATGGTCTTGATATCGGCCTGGATGCCGGCGCCGCCGCTGGAGTCCGAGCCGCCGATGGCCAGAACCCGGCCTATTTTGGAACCCTCCCCCCCGCCCTTCGCGGGGGAGAGGGCAGGCTGAGGGGCCCGCGCCGCCCCCGCTGATCCACCCGAAGCTGTCATCGCGCAAAGACCCTCTCACCCTGCCCTCTCCCCGCTGGCGCGGGGCGAGGGTTCTGCGGATGCATTTCTTATCGCCGCCTGGACGGCCAGCGCTTGCACCGTCTCGCGCACGTCGTGGACGCGCACGGCGGCGACCCCCGCCGCCGCGCCGGCCAGGGCGGCGGCCAGCGAGCCGCCGAGGCGGTCCGTGGTCTTGCTCGCCGCCTGATCGATCCTGCCAAGGAAGCTCTTGCGGCTGGCGCCCAGCAGCACCGGAAAACCCAGAGCGACGATACGGTCCAGATGGCCCAGCAGGGTAAGACTGTGCCGGCCGGTCTTGCCGAAGCCGATGCCGGGATCCAACCAGATCTTCTCCCGCGCCATCCCGGCGGCCATGGCGATCTCCGCGCGCCCGACCAGGAAATCGCAGACCTCGCCGACCACGTCGCCATAGGAAGGCGCGGCCTGCATGGTGCGCGGCTCGCCCCGCATGTGCATCAGCACCACCTGGCAGCCCAGTTCCGCCGCGGTCGCCAGGCTCTCGTCGCGCCAGCGCAGGGCGGTGACGTCGTTCCACATCGTCGCCCCGGCGGCGGCGGCGGCGCGTGCGACGTCC
Source organism: Caulobacteraceae bacterium (assembly GCA_035642335.1). Taxonomy (GTDB): domain Bacteria; phylum Pseudomonadota; class Alphaproteobacteria; order Caulobacterales; family Caulobacteraceae; genus Poindextera. The sequence goes on along the minus strand of DASQSO010000329.1, from coordinate 917 downwards.
GGTTTCATGGTGTCGATGGAGATGGGGATGGCGCTCTCGGCGCGGATGGCCGCGATGACCGGCGCGGCGCGGCCGATCTCCTCGCCCGCCGTCACCGGCTCGGCGCCCGGGCGGGTCGATTCCGCGCCGATGTCCAGCATGTCAGCCCCGGCCGCGATCAGCGACCGGGCATGGGCCAGCGCGTCTTCACCTATCAGAAACTGGCCGCCGTCGGAGAAGCTGTCGGGGGTGAGGTTGACCACCCCCATGACCAGCGGCCGACCTAAACTCACGCCAGCTCGGGCTCCGGACCATGGGTGAGCGGCACGGCCACGGAGGCGGGCGGCGGCCGCTTTTCCTCGACGTCGTCGTCGCGGTTGGGCCGGATGCCCTTCAGCACGTTGTCGATCTCCTCGCCGGTCAGGGTCTCGAATTCCAAGAGCGCCTTGGCCAGGGTATGCAGGTCGGCGATTCGTTCGGTGAGTATGCGGCGGGCCTCGTCGAGGCCCTCCTGCACCAGCCGGCGGACCTCGGAATCGATCTTCTGAGCGGTGTCTTCCGAGACGTTCTGGGTGCGGGCCACCGAGTGGCCCAGGAAGACCTCTTCCTGGTTGTCGCCATAGGAGACCGTGCCGACCGCGTCGGAATAGCCCCAGCGCGTGACCATGTTGCGCGCCAGGCCGGTGGCCGCCTGGATATCGCTCGATGCGCCCGAAGTGATCTTGTGCTTGCCGAAGATCAGCTCCTCGGCGACCCGGCCGCCCATCATGATCGCCAGGCGCGAGGTCATCTGTTCATAGTCCATGGAGTGGCGATCGCCCTCCGGCAGTTGGACCACCATGCCCAGGGCCAGGCCGCGCGGGATGATCGTCGCCTTGTGCACCGGATCGGCCGCCGGGACGGTGATGGTGACCAGGGCGTGGCCGCCCTCGTGATAG
>DASQSO010000328.1:0-4219 GCA_035642335.1 Caulobacteraceae bacterium | reverse complement strand
CGCCTATGACCAGCTGGTCTCCGAAGCGGCGCGGCTGCGCTACCGCTCGGCCGGCGACTTCATCGCCCCCCTGACCGTCCGCGCCCCTTACGGCGGCGGCATCTTCGGCGGCCAGACCCACAGTCAGAGCCCCGAGGCCCTCTTCACCCACGTCAGCGGCCTGAAAACCGTCATCCCCTCGAACCCCTACGACGCCAAGGGCCTGCTGATCGCCTCGATCGAGGACGACGATCCGGTGATCTTCCTGGAGCCGAAGCGGCTCTACAACGGCCCCTTCGACGGCCATTACGAGCGGCCGGTGACGCCCTGGGCCGGCCGTGCCGCCAGCGAGGTTCCGGCCGAGCACTATACGGTGCCACTGGGCTCGGCCGCGGTGGTGCGCGCCGGCGCGGCGGTCAGCGTGCTGGCCTATGGCGCCATGGTGCACGTGGCCCTGGCCGCGGCCGACGACAGCGGCATCGACGCCGAGGTCATCGACCTGCGCACCCTGGTGCCGCTCGATATCGAGACCATCGTCGCCTCGGTCGAAAAGACTGGCCGCTGCGTCATTCTGCACGAGGCCACCCGCACGTCCGGCTATGGCGCCGAACTCTCGGCCCTGGTGCAGGAGCACTGCTTCTATCACCTCGAGGCGCCGATCGAACGGGTGACCGGCTGGGACACGCCCTATCCGCATGCCTTCGAGTGGGATTATTTTCCGGGCCCCGGCCGGGTCGCCGCCGCTATGCGGCGGGTGCTGGAGGGCTAGATCCGTGGCGCGCTACGTCTTCCGTCTGCCCGACGTCGGCGAAGGCATCGCCGAGGCCGAGATCGTCGAGTGGCACGTGGCTGTCGGCGAGGCTGTCGCCGAGGAACAGCCGCTGGTCGACGTGATGACCGACAAGGCGACGGTCGAACTGACCTCGCCGGTGGCCGGCGTGATCACCGCCCTGTCCGGCGAAGAGGGCTCGGACGTCGCGGTGGGCGCGGACCTGGTGGTGTTCGAGACGGACGCCGACGCGTCGGCCGAAGCGCCGGCGTCGCCAGCGCCCGCGGCCGCCGCCATCTCGACGCCGGAGCCGCGGGAGGCCGAGGACCTGCCGGCTTACGCAAGGCCGCTGGCCTCGCCGGCCACGCGTCGCCGCGCCAAGGAGCGGGGGATCGATCTCGCCGGCGTGAAGGGCAGCGGCCCGGACGGGCGCGTCCTCGACGCCGATCTGAAGCGGTCGCTGCCCGCCAGGCGCGAAGGCGTCGAGGATGTGAAGGTGGTCGGTCTGCGCCGCCGCATCGCCGAGCGGCTGTCGCAGTCCAAGCGCCGCATCCCCCACTTCGCTTATGTCGAGGAGGTGGATGTCACCGAGCTGGAGGCCCTGCGCGCCCACCTGAACGCCACCCGGCCCGAGGGTCGGCCGGCGCTCAGCTTGCCGCCCTTCCTGATCAAGGCGCTAGTGCGGGTGCTGCTGGACTTTCCCCAGATCAACGCCCTGTTCGACGACGAGGCCGGCGTCGTGCATCGCCACGCCGCCGTGCACATGGGCGTCGCCGTGCGGACCGAGGACGGGCTGGTCGTGCCGGTGGTCCGCAACGCCGAGGCGCGCGACCTCTGGGACCTCGCCGCCGAGATCGCCCGGCTGGCGACAGCGGTTCGCGACGGCAAGGCCACGCGCGAGGAACTGACAGGCTCGACCATCACCCTGACCAGCCTCGGCGCGCTGGGCGGCGTCGCCACCACCCCGATCATCAACGCGCCGGAGGTGGCGATCGTCGGCCCCAACCGCATCGTCGAGCGGCCGGTGGTGTTGGGCGGCCAGATCGTCGTGCGCAAGATGATGAACCTGTCGTCCTCCTTCGATCACCGCGTCGTCGACGGCTACGACGCCGCCGCCTTCATCCAGGCGGTGAAGGTGAAGCTGGAACACCCCGCGCTGCTGTTCATGGCATAAGACCCTCTCCCCCGTTCTTCACGGGGGAGAGGGCAGGGCGGGGGGCCGCGCCGCCGCCGCGATCTCGCCGATGGCCCGTCGCGCAAAGGTCCCTCACGCGAAGGCCCCTCACCCTGCCCTCTCCCCGCCAGCGGGGAGAGGGTCTATGGATGTGGGGGCGCCCGCCTTCACCGGCCGCTGAACCGAAGGACCTGACATGAACGCTCTCGCTGTCGACCGCGACCTCTGGACCAACTCCGACGAAGCGCTGCTTGGCGAGGCGATCGCCCTTCGCCGCGCCATCCATGCCGAGCCGGAGCTCGGCCTCGACTGCCCAAAGACCACCGCCAAGATCCGCGGCGCGCTGGAGGGCCTGCCGCTGGAGCTGCGCGAGGGCCCGTCGACCACCGGCCTGATCGCCATCCTGCGCGGCCCGGCGAACGGCCGCACGGTGCTGCTGCGCGGCGACATGGACGCCCTGCCGCTGCATGAGGACACCGGCCTGGACTTCCACTCGCAGACCGCCGGCGCCATGCACGCCTGCGGCCACGACACCCATGTCGCCATGCTGGCCGGCGCGGCCCGGGCGCTTTGCGCCGAGCGCGAACGGCTGAACGGCACCGTGGTCTTCATGTTCCAGCCGGGCGAGGAAGGCTGGCACGGCGCCCGCTACATGATGGAGGACGGGCTGCTCGATAATCCGACCCCGGACGCCGCCTTCGCCCTGCACGTCTCGCCCAACATGCCGGCCGGCGTGTTCGCCAGCCGCACGGGCCCGCTGCTGGCCTCGGCGGACGAGTTCGAGATCACCATCAGGGGCAAGGGCGGCCACGGCGCCATGCCGCACGAGACCGTCGATCCGGTGCCGATCGCCGCCGAGATCGTCTTGGCGCTGCAGACCCTGGTCAGCCGCAAGGTGCCGCCGAACGAGTCGGCGGTGCTCACCGTCGGCAAGATCCTCGGCGGCACCACCGACAACGTCATCCCCGAGACCGCCATGATGATCGGCACCATCCGCACCCTGGACGAGCGCATTCGCACGCTGATGCATGAGGGCCTTAAGCGGGTGGCGACCCATGTGGCGCTGGCCCATGGCGCCGTCGCCGAGGTCGAGGTCACCTCGGGCTTTCCGGTAACCGTCTGCGACGGCCGCATCGTCGCCCTGGCGGAACGGACCGCGATCGACCTGTTCGGCGAGGGCGGCTGGCGCACCATGCCGACGCCGATGATGGGCGCCGAGGACTTCGCCTATGTGCTGCAGAAGCTGCCCGGCGCCATGGCCTTCCTGGGCGCAGTGCCGGCCGGCGGCGACTATCACAACTGCTGCGGCCTGCACTCCAACCGCATGGTGCTGGATGAGCGGGTCATGGCCAGGGGCGTGGCCATGCATTGCGCGATGGCTCAGGCCTTCCTGAACGGCGAGGCGGTGGTTTAGGCGCGGGATGGCGTCGCTTCACGGGTGTCCGCGCACGCCGACACCCTAGGGGGTTCAGACGAGGTCGCGTTTGGTCTTGCTTTCGCTGCGGGTCTCAAACACCACGGTATCGCCGCGCTTGGCGGTCAGGCTTTCGCTGAGCTGGAACTCGTCCGCCGTCGATCGGAGCTCGCAGGCGGCTTCGACCGCGCAGTCCCAATCCCCACGCATCCAGCTGGACGTCGCGCGATGGCGCCAGACGCCGCTGTTGGGATCGCCCTCGCGGAGTTCACTGACCTCCAGGCGGCCCCGGCCGAGCCTCGCGCCGGTGACGTTCGGCGGTCCTGCCGCAAGCGGTGTGGAGAGTTCGATACGGTAGAGGCCGGGCAAGACCGGCTCGGTCACCGCCGTCGGCCGCGGCGCGCCATCGCGCGACGGGGTGTGGCGTTCGGGAATCGGGAACGGCGCGGGCTTAGCCTCGTGCGGTCGCACCGGCAGGCTAAGGGCGCCAAGGCTCAAGGTCAGGGTCGCGATCTCGGGTGACGGCCAGACCAGGGGCCAGAGGCTCTCCGAGATCGCCAGGCCGATCCGGCCGCCGGCGTTGAAACGGTGGGCGGCCGAACTCAACCGGAGTTCGACGTCGTAAGGCGCGCCGGGAACGAGCGGTTCCGGCGCGGCGTGGGAGTCGCGGTGGGTCAGGTTGAGCAGACCCGACGTCACCAGCCACGACTGCCCGTCAGCGCCGATTTCCACCAGCCGCGCGGCCAGCTTGGCGACCGGCCGATCGGCGCTGACCCGCAGGCGCAGAACCGGGTTTCCGAGGATTTCGACGTCTTCCGACAGGGGCGCCGTGTGAAAGAGCAGCGAGCGGGCATCGTCGGTCGATTGATCGATCGGCGGCCGG
>DASQSO010000327.1:0-3601 GCA_035642335.1 Caulobacteraceae bacterium | reverse complement strand
ACCGGCGGCGGGTCGGGCATGGGGCGCGAGCTGGTGCGCCAGCTGGTCGCCGAGGGCTGCAACGTGGCCACCTGTGACGTCTCAGCCCGCAACATGGCCGAGACGGTGGAGCTGTGCATGGCGGTGCGGCCTCCGCAAGGCACCCGCGTCACCGCGCACGTCGCCGACGTCTCCATCGAGGCGCAGCTGCAAGCCTTCCGCGACGAACTGATGGCCCAGCACGACACCGACAAGTTGCACCTTCTGTTCAACAACGCCGGCATCGGCGGCGGCGGCAGCATGATCGCCGACCGTCGCGCCGACTGGGAAAAGACCTTCAACGTCTGCTGGGGCGGGGTCTATCTGGGCGTGCGCACCTTCCTGCCGATGCTGATGAACGCCGACGAGGCGCACATCGTCAACACCTCCAGCGTAAACGGTTTCTGGGCCAGCCTCGGGCCGAACGTCTCGCACACGGCCTATGCCGCGGCCAAGTTCGCCGTAAAAGGGTTCAGCGAGGCGTTGATGACGGACCTCCGGCTCAACGCGCCGCACATCAAGTGCTCGGTGGTGATGCCCGGCCACATCGGCACCTCGATCGCCGCCAATTCGCGCAAGGTGCTCAGCGGCAACGACTCCGACACGCTGTCGCCCGAGGAACTGGCCCGGTCGCGTCAGCGCTTCGTCGCCGCTGGCGCAGATGCCGCCCAGATCAGCGACGAGGCCATCCAGGCCATGGCGACCGAGGCCGCGCGACGGTTCCTGGAGGACGCGCCGATGACCGCCGCCGCGGCGGCCGCCGTCATCCTCGACGGCGTCAAGGCCGAGCGCTGGCGCATCCTGGTCGGCGATGACGCGCACAGGATGGACGAGATGGTCCGCGCCGAGCCGGAAAACGCCTATGAGCCGGAATTCTTCCAGCGCCTGACCAGCGGAGTCGGCTGGCGGCTGGGCGCCGGCCGCTAGGGCCCGAGCCTTTCCTGACGCCTAAGCCAACCCGGTATTCAGCCAGGGTTCATGGCGCGTGGGCATACTGACCGCCATCGCGCCGAACACGGGAAACGCCCGCGAATCGGCCAGGAATTGAACTAGCGTTGGAGGTTTTGATGCGCAAGTTGATCTCAGTGGGCCTGGCGGCCCTGACCCTTATCGGCGGCAGCGTCGCCGCGACCGCCCCGGCGGACGCGCGAGGCTTCGGCGGCGGCGGATTCCACGGCGGTGGCGGTGGTTTCCACGGCGGTGGGTTCCGCGGCGGTGGGTTCCGCGGCGGGCGCGGGTATGGATATGTGGGCGCGGGCCTCCTAGGCTTCGGTCTCGGCGCGGCCCTCGCCGGCCCCTACTATGGCTACGGCTACTACGACGCCCCGTACGGCTACCCCTATGACTACGGCTACTACGGCTGCGACCGGGTCTGGAGCCCCTATTACGGGCGTTACGTCCCCGCCTGCTAAGGCGAGTGACCTAAGACGCTTTGCAGCGAGCCCCGCGCCCCTGTCCCCCGGGCGCGGGGCTTTTCTTGTCCAGGATCGACGTTGCCGATGCAGCGTCATAGGCTTATCCGGGCTTGTCGATCCGAGGTGACCCATGGCCGACCGCCCAAAACAGCTTGGGGCCGTCCCACCTACCCTGCCAAAGGACGTCTTTGGTTCGCTGCCGTATTCGGGCCCACTTAAGACGATCGAGGAAATGAACTTGGCCTATATCGAATGGCGGCCGCAGCCGCGCCTAAGCCGTCATCTTTCGCTGGAGCCGCGAAGCGGCGGAATGCGGGGGAGCCATAGACTCTGATCAGAGTCGGTGTTCATGGGTCGCCCGAACAAGGGCCATGATGGAAAGGTATACCGGCGGTCAGTGCACCAGCGCCTTGCCGATCTCCAGTCCGTCGGCGCTCGCCTTGACCTCGATCACCGAGCCGTCGGCGATGTCGCCGGCCAGCAGCTTGCGGGCTATGCCGTCCATCAGCTCCTTCTGGATCACGCGCCTTAAAGGCCGCGCGCCATAGGTCGGGTCGTAGCCGCGCTCGGCCAGCCAGTGCAGGGCCGACGGTTCGACCGAGATGGTGATCTGGCGGTCGGCCAGCAGCTTTTCCACCCGCTGCAGCTGGATCTTCACGATCGAATCCATCTGGGCGCGGCCCAGGCGGCGGAAGAGGATGATCTCGTCGATCCGGTTCAGGAACTCGGGCCGGAAGTGCTTGCGCACCACGTCCATCACCAGCGGCCGGACCGCCTCGACGCTCTCGCCCTCGCCGTCGGCGCTGACCGACTGGTCGGCCAGGAACTCCGAGCCCAGGTTCGAGGTCATGATGATCAGGGTGTTGCGGAAGTCGACCGTGCGGCCCTGGCCGTCGGTCAGCCGCCCGTCGTCCAGCACCTGCAAGAGCACGTTGAAGACGTCGGGGTGGGCCTTCTCGACCTCGTCGAACAGCACCACCTGATAGGGTCGGCGCCGCACCGCCTCGGTCAGCGAGCCGCCTTCGTCATAGCCGACATAGCCCGGTGGCGCGCCGATCATCCGGCTGACCGAGTGCTTTTCCATGTACTCGCTCATGTCCATGCGAGTGATGGCGTTCTCGTCGTCGAACATGAACTCGGCCAGGGCCTTGGTCAGCTCGGTCTTGCCGACGCCGGTGGGGCCGAGGAACAGGAACGAGCCGATCGGCCGGCCTGGATCCTTCAGGCCGGCGCGGGCGCGGCGTACGGCGTCGGAGACGGCGGCCAGCGCCTCCTCCTGACCGACCACGCGTTCGCGGATGGCGTCTTCCATCTTCAAGAGCTTGTCGCGCTCGCCTTCCAGCATCTTTTCCACCGGAACCCCGGTCCAGCGGGAGACGACGGCGGCGATCTGCTCGGCATCGACAACCTCGGGCGTCAGGTCGCCGGCGCTGTTGGCTTCTTCCTCGGCCAGGCGCTTCTCCAGCGGCGGAATCTCGCCATAGAGGATCTCCGACGCCCGCTGCAGGTCGCCGCGGCGTTGGGCCTGGTCGAGCTCGTTGCGTAAGCGATCCAGCGCCTCACGGGCCTGGGCGGCCTGGCCGACCTTATCCTTCTCCGCCTTCCAGCGGGCGGTCATTTCGGCCGACTGGCCTTCGAGATCGTCCAGCTCGTCCTCAAGCTTTTCCAGCCGCTGTTTCGAGGCGGAATCGGTCTCCCTGGCCAGGGCTTCACGCTCGATCTTCAGCTGCACGATGCGGCGGTCGATCTCGTCCAGTTCCTCGGGCTTGGAGTCGACGGCCATGCGCACGCGGCTGGCCGCCTCGTCGATCAGGTCAATCGCCTTGTCCGGCAAAAACCGGTCGGCGATGTAGCGATTGGACAGGGTCGCGGCCGCCACGATGGCGCTATCGGATATTCTTACGCCGTGGTGGACTTCATACTTTTCCTTCAGTCCACGGAGAATTGACACGGTATCTTCGACACTTGGCTCGTTGACGAACACCGGCTGAAAGCGCCGGGCCAGGGCCGCGTCCTTCTCCACATTCTTACGGTATTCATCCAGCGTGGTGGCGCCGACGCAGTGCAGTTCGCCGCGGGCCAGGGCGGGCTTCAGCAGGTTGGAGGCGTCCATCGCCCCTTCGCTTTTCCCGGCCCCGACCAGGGTGTGCATTTCGTCGATGAACAGG
>DASQSO010000326.1:0-4065 GCA_035642335.1 Caulobacteraceae bacterium | reverse complement strand
CGATGAACAGCGACAATCCCTCTTCGCCGACGCTGCCTGGACGCCGCGCCAGCACGATCACCTGATCGGCGGTACGCCCGTCCAGGACGAAGCTCTTTGCGCCGTCCAGGCGAAATTTGCCCTCAGAGTGGGTCACGGTCGTGGCCGTGCTGGCCAGGTCCCACCGGCCGCTGGGCTCGACGAAGGCGACTGTCGCCACCTTGTCTCCAAGCACCAGCGGCGGCAGCAGGGCCGTTTTCTGCGCTTCGGTCGCCGAGTTCAGAATGGCGGTGGTCGCCAGCACGGTCGAGGCGAAGTATGGCGCGCAGACAAGCGCCCTGCCCATCTCCTCCAGCACGATGCCGAGCTCGACAAGGCCGAAGCCTTGGCCGCCGTAGGCCTCGGGCACATGAACGCCGCAGAGCCCGAGCTGGTCGTTGAGCCGCCGCCACTGGTCCGCCTCCCAGCCAGCTTCGGTTTCCATCAGCCTGCGAACGACGGCCGGCGGCGAGCTTTCATCGAAGAAGCGCCGCAGCACCGCACGGAACTCCTGCTGCTCGCTGGTGAAGGTGAACTGCATCTTGAGTTATTCCGACTCGATCGACTCGAGCCTCTCCATGGCTATGCCAACCTCTTTGAGCACGTCTTCGGTGTGCTCGCCGAGCGTCGGCGCGTGTCCTCGAAGCGTTGGCGACACTCGCCCAATCGGCTTCCAGTTCGCACTAAGCTGCTGGTCGGATCAAGCGGGGACACGTACGACTTCCGCTCACGGCCGGCGGTCTGGACAACCTTGGCCGGCTTTGGGCCAACACCGTCCGGCGGCCTCGACGACCGCGAACCGGGGAGGCTGTCGCGGACTGGCGTATTTTTGTCGTAAGGCCATGCAGTGTAAGAGGCGCATGCGCCAGTACTCTTTGAGAACGGCTCGTAAGTGACGCGATTTCCCTCACATAGGCTCTCCGTCGCCCCGATGATGGACTGGACCGACCGCCATTGCCGGCGGCTGCATCGGTCGCTGTCGGCGCGGGCGCGGCTCTATACCGAGATGCTGACCGCCCAGGCGGTGATCCATGGCGACCGCGGCAAGCTGCTGGCCGGCGACCCTGCGGATGGGCCGGTCGCCCTGCAGCTCGGCGGGGCCGATCCGGTCCAGGTGGCCGAGGCGGCGCGGATCGGCGAGGGGTTCGGCTATGACGAGATCAACCTGAACGTCGGCTGCCCGTCGGACCGGGTGCAGAGCGGCCGCTTCGGCGCCTGCCTGATGCGCGAGCCGGAGCTGGTGGCTGAGTGCATGGCCGAGGTCCTGGACGCAATCTCCGTGCCCGCGACCGTCAAATGCCGCCTCGGCGTCGACGATCAGGACGCCGAGCAGGGCCTGTTCCGCCTGGTCGAGGTCTGCGCCGCCGCCGGCGTGACCACCTTCATCGTGCATGCGCGCAAGGCCTGGCTGCGGGGGCTGTCGCCGAAGCAGAACCGCGACATCCCGCCGCTCGACTACGGCCTGGTCCACCGGCTGAAGGCCGAGCGGCCGGACCTGACCATCGTCATCAATGGCGGCATCGGCTCGCTGGAGGAGGCGCAGGCGCATCTGGCCCATGTCGACGGCGTCATGCTGGGCCGCGCCGCCTATCATGAACCCGGCCTGCTGGGCCTTGTCGACCGGCGCCTGTTCGACCCGGCGGCCCCGGACGTGGACGGGCTCGAGGCCGTGGTCCGCTACCGCGGTCACATAGCCCGCGAACGGGCGCGCGGGACCAGCCTGCACACCCTGATCAAGCCGATGCTGGGCCTGTTCCACGGCGCGCCTGGCGCGCGCGCCTGGCGGCGGATCCTGACGGTGGAGTCCACCGCAGCGGACGCGGGGCTTGAGGTGGTGGATCGGGCGCTGGAGGCGTTGCGGACCGCGGCCGAGCGCCGGTTGGAGCCAGCCTAGGGCCGCAGGATCAGCGAGGTCGGCGTCGCCTCGAACTGGCTCAAGCGGCCCAGATAGGTCATGCCGAGCAGCGAGTTCTTCAGGCCGCTCTCGATCACAAAGGCATCGACATTGTCGACCTCGGCGCCGGCGACGGCGACGGTGTTGAGCCTGATCTCGGCGGCCCGCGCCTGGCCGCTGGCGGTGTTCACGGTGTAGTCGTAGTTCAGGGTCTTGGGATCGAAGCCAAGCCGAAGCGCGTCGTCCGGCGTCAGCGCCACCGCGCTCGAGCCGGTGTCGACCAGGAAGCGCACCTCCTCGCCGTTGACCGCGGCCTCGGCCCAGTAGTGGCCATCGTCGGCCTTGGCCACCGAGGCGGCTTCGCCGATAGCCGGCGCGGTGTCGCTCTGGGCGATCACGACCTGGGCTTCGGCGGGGCGCAGCGGCGCAGCCGCATGGTCGCGCGAAAACGAGATCACCGCCTCGGCGCTGGCCGCGGCGGAGACCGCGCCGATCACGGCGATCACGGCCAGCCTCAACATATTCCGACACCTCGCCATATCGGCTGCGTCAGGCCGTATCCGGGCCTCTTGGCGGCGACTATCCGCCACGACGGTTTGCAATCGATGAATCAGCGGGATTGGTCTGACCGGCCCATGTCCACCCCCCGCCGACGCTGGTCAGTTGGCGGCGCCCGTGGCGGAGTCGCGCGGCGCCAGGGCCTGACCGCGGATATGCTCGCCCCGCGCCGGCAGGGCCTGCATGATCGCCTCGCGCTCGGCGTCGGTCATCCGGGCCCAGCCGGCGATCTCCGGCAGGGTGCGGTAGCAGCCGACGCAATGGCGGCTCTTGCCATCGACCATGCAGACCCGCAGGCAGGGGCTGGCGATCGGCGCGGGCTCGGGTGAAGACATGACCTCTTCTCGCCTGTTTGCGGCTCTGGCGGCAAGATAGAACAAGGTCGCTCGATCGGCCTTCGAGTCGGGCGGCGGGGAAACTTAACCGGAATGACCGCCACGATCCTGCAACCGGGCGCGACCTGCTGGCGGATCGAGCGCGCGCGCCGCGCCGCCTTCCTGGTCGACGGCCTGGACTATTTCTCCGCCGTCCGCCTGGCGCTGGCGAACGCGCGCCATTCGGTGCTGCTGCTGGGCTGGGGGTTCGATCCGCGCACGCGGCTGCAGCCGGACGGGATCGAGCGCGGCCATGACGCCGACGGGATCGGCGAGGTGCTGCTGGACCTTGCCAGGCTGTGCCCGGGGATCGACATCCGTGTGCTGATCTGGAAATCGGCCCTGCCGATCGCGGCCTCGCAGCATTTTTTTCCGCACCGGGCGCGGGCCTGGTTCGCCGACACGCCGGTGCATTTCCGCCTGGACAACGCCACGCCCCTGGCCGGCTGCCATCACCAGAAGGTGGTGGTGATCGACGATGCGATCGCATTTTGCGGCGGGGCGGATTTCGGCGTCGACCGGTGGGACAGTCCGGCGCACCTGGATACCGACGCGCGGCGGCTCGATCCCACATACAGCATCCATCCGCCCCGGCACGAGGTGGGCATGATGGTCGACGGCGCGGCGGCGCGCGCGCTGGGCGACCTGGCGCGGGAACGCTGGCGGCGCGCGACGGACGAAGTGCTCGAACCGCCCCCGGGTGTCGGCGGCGACCCCTGGCCCGAGGCGATCAAGCCGGATGTCGCGAATGCGGATGTCGCCATCGCCCGCACCGAACCGGCCTGGGCGGGCCGGCCGCTGATCGCCGAGTGGAAAAGGCTGACCCTGGCCTCGATCGCCCGCGCCCGGCGGGCCATCTATCTGGAGAATCAGTATTTCACCTCGCCGGTGATCGCAGAGGCCGTGGCGCGGCGGCTGGCGGAGCCCGACGGTCCGGAGGTGGTCTTCATCTCGGCCGAGCGCAGCCCCAGCTGGTTCGACCGGTTGACCATGGACCGCACCCGCACCCTGGTGCTGCGCCGCCTGCACCGGGCCGACGTTTTCGGCCGCTTCCGCGCCTATCACCCGGACACCAGCGCCGGCAGGCCGATCATCGTGCACGCCAAGCTGACCATCGTCGACGACGACCTGGTCAGGATCGGCTCGGCCAATCTCAACAACCGCTCGTGCGAGCTCGACACCGAGTGCGAGCTGGCCGTCGAAGCTGAGGACCCGGCGACC
>DASQSO010000325.1:0-6029 GCA_035642335.1 Caulobacteraceae bacterium | reverse complement strand
TTGCGCACGCCATGGCGATAGAAGACCACCAGCCCCGCCGCCAGCGCGATCAGGATCAGGACGCTGACGATCAGGGCCAGCGGGGCGGGACCGCGCCTTTCGCCGTCATGGCGGGGATCGAAGGCGAGCGGCGCGTCGTTGGGGGGCGCATAGGCGCCGCGATCTTGTTCGCTCATGATTTCAAGGTTCCGACGCCCGACTTTGGCGGCGCGAATCACCGCCGTTCGCCCACTTTACCGCCGTTTCAGGCGAGGTTGTGGCGCGTCACATCGCTCAGTTCCACACATCGAGGTTGAACAGCTTGCGGTGTTCCTCGATGGCGAAACGGTCGGTCATGCCGGCGATATAGTCGCAGACGACCCGCGCCCTGCCCGCCTCGTCGCAGCCCTGGACGCGCTCGAACCATTCGGTCGGCAGAACCCCCGGCTCGTCGATGAACAACCGAAAAAGCTCCGCCAGGACGCGGCGGGCCTGGCTGCGGGTGCGGTTGACGCGAAAGTGCCGGTACATGCGCTCATGCAGGAAGAGCCTGAGGCGGCCAAGGCCCTCGGCCATGTCGGCCGAGAAGCCGACCAGCGCGTGGCCCAGCAGCCGCACGTCCTCGGGTGAACTCACCCGATCGGCTTCGACATTGCGCAGGGTCTGGTCCAGCACATCGTCGACCATGGCGCCGATCATCCGGCGGACGGCCTCCATGCGGACCATCTGGTCGTCCAGGTCCGGCCGCTCGTCGCGCAGCCCGCGCAGGATGGGGCCGATCAACGGCACCGCTTCCAGCTCCTCCAGCCGGAACAGGCCGGCCTGCAGCCCGTCGTCGACGTCGTGGTTGTTGTAGGCGATGTCGTCGGCGAGGGCGGCGACCTGGGCCTCGGCCGAGGCATACGTGCCAAGGCGAAGGTCATAGTCGGCGCTGAACGCCGCGATCGGGCGCCAGTCGGGCCGCTCCAGCCGTTCGAGCACCGGGCCGTTGTGCTTGATCAGGCCCTCCAGGGTCTCCCAGGTCAGGTTCAGCCCGTCGAAATCCGGATAGCGGCGCTCGAGCTCCGTGACCACGCGAAAGGTCTGCACATTGTGGTCGAAGCCGCCGAACGCGGCGGTGGCGGCGTCCAGCGCCTCCTCGCCGGTATGGCCGAAGGGCGGATGGCCAAGATCGTGGGCCAGGGCCAGAGCTTCGGCGAGGTCGTCGTCCAGCGCAAGCGCCTTGGCCAACGAGCGGGCGATCTGCGCCACCTCCAGCGAGTGGGTCAGCCGGGTACGGAAATGGTCGCCCTCATGGGCCACGAAGACCTGGGTCTTCTCCTTCAGCCGGCGAAAGGCCTGGGTGTGAATCACCCGGTCGCGGTCGCGCGCGAAGGGGGTGCGGGTGCGGCTGGGCGGCTCGGGGTAAAGCCGGCCGCGCGAGGCAGCGGGGTCGGCGGCGAACGGCGCGCGGGCGGGCGCGGATGAAACCTCGGCGGGCGCCATGAGGGCTCCTTAAACGCGAGACCTCTTTCGCACAGGCCGCGCCGGCCTCATATAGAGGCAGCGAGTCCATGGAAATATCATGCGCACACCCGTCACCCTGTCCGAAACCGCCGCCCGCCGGCTGCACAGCCTGGCCAAGAGCGAAGGCCGGCCGCTGATGCTGCGGGTCGCGGTCGAGGCCGGCGGTTGCTCAGGGTTCTCCTACCGGTTCGACCTGATCGATAAGGCCGAGCCTGACGACCTGAAGATCGAGCGCGATGGCGCCTCGGCGGTGGTCGACGTGGTCTCGCTCGCCCTGCTGGGCGGCGCCGAGATCGATTTCGTCGATGAACTGGCCGGCGCCGAGTTTCGCGTCAGGAACCCCAATGCCCGCTCCAGCTGCGGCTGTGGCGTCAGCTTCTCGATCTAGAGAGCGGCGAGCCGGAGCGCTCGGCCGCTCTCGCAGGCCTATAAGAACTCCGCTCATTCCCGCGAAGGCAGGGAACCCAGGTTTTTTACCACGAAGGGCACGAAGAACACGAAGGACACGAAGTTCTCTTCTTCGTGTCCTTCGTGGTGAACCTTCGGCCTCACAGCGGCGGCTGGGGCGCAGAATAAAAAACCTGGATCCCCGCCGTCGCGGGGGGAGCGGATTATGGGGATGGGCCGCACCCTGCCCCTCTACCCCTGCGTCTCGAAGGAGACATCCGGGTCTTCCACCTCGATCAGCCTTCCCTTTCGGATCTCGACGAACCGCGTCGCGGCGGTGCGGGTGAAATAGCGGTCGTGGCTGACGAACAGGCAGGAGACCTCGGTTTCTTCCAGCTCGGCCTCCAGCGCTTCCTGGCCCTCGATGTCCAGGTGGTTGGTCGGCTCGTCCAGGATGTAGAAGTTCGGCGCCTGCAGCTTCATGCGCAGAAAGGCCAGCCGCGCGCGTTCGCCGTGGCTTAAGAGGCCGATCGGCTCCTCAATGCGGCGGAAGGCGAAGCCGGCCTGGGCCAGTAGCCGCGCGGCGTCCTTGGTCGTCGCGCCGTCGACCGAGGCCAGGTAGTCGACGATGGGCTCGTCCAGCGGCAGGTCGCTCATCGCCTGGTCGAAATAGACCAGCCGCGTCGCCGGATTGAACCGCACCGCCGCCTGGCCGTCATAATGGCGCTGTTTCGGCTCATAGGCCGAAGCGAGCGCGGTCAGCAGGGTCGACTTGCCGGCGCCGTTGACGCCCAGCAGGGCCACCTTGTCGCCGGCGGCGATCGAGAACCGCTCGATGGTGATCAGGGTGCGCGCGCCGTCCGGCGTCGTCACCTTCAGGTCGGCGACGCGCAGGGCCACCTTGGCCTCGATCTCGCCGTCGGCCAGTTCCAGCCGCCGCTCGCGCGCCTGATAGACCTGGGTCTTGCCGGCCTCGATGCGGGCGACCCGGGTCTCGATGGCGTTCTTGCGCCTGTTCAGAAACGGGTTCTTGACCGCCCAGACCTTGTAGCGCGCGGCGGCCTTCTCCAGCCGCTTGACCTCCTTCTCCTCCAGCCGCCGGTGGACGGCGGCCGCCGCGTCGCGGCGCAGCAGCTGCTCCCGCGCCTCGGAAAAGCCGGTCTTGAAGGCGTGGATGCCGTCGGTGCGCAGGAACAGCGTCCGCTCGGTGACCCGGTTCAGGAAGGCGCGGTCGTGGCTGACGATCAGCATCGGGATCTTGAACTCGACCGTCAGCCAGCGCTCGAGCGTGTTGATATTGGCCAGGTCCAGGTGGTTGGTCGGCTCGTCCAGGACCAGGATGTCCGGGTCCTCCAGCCGCGCCGCGCCAGCGATCAGGATCAGCCTCTGCCAGCCGCCGGACAGAGCCCCGAAGCGCTGATCGGCCGTTTCGGGCGAGACGTCGATCTCGTCCAGCAGCGCGTCGATGCGCCAGTCCTCGTCGCCGGCGCCGATCTTTTCCAGCGACCGCTGCAATACCTCGCGCACGCTTAAGTCTGCGAGGCCCGGCGGGGTGTCCTGCGGCAGGGCGCCGACGCGCAAATTGCGCGAACGGATCAGCTTGCCGCGGTTCAGCTCAAGCTCTCCGGAGAGGCATCTGAGCAGGGTCGACTTGCCGGCGCCGTTTTCCCCAACGAGGGCGGTCTTGGCGTCGTCCAGCAGGAAGGACACGTCCGCGAACACCTTCGCGGAGCCGTAGAAGAAACTGCCCTGATCCATGCCGAGAACGGCCTGCCGGGACACCATGGTTCTCAAAGTCCGCCCGCCCCAGACGGCGGAGGCGGGGTTCTGGCGCCCCGCGGCGGCCAGCGTCAAGCCGGCCCCGCGCGGGCCCGCCGGAGGATCAGCCGCTCTTCTTGGACGACTTGTTCGCCGGCGCGGGCGACAGCGGCGCCTTGGCGACCGTCTCGCTGGCCGTTTTGGCCGCCTTGGTCGACGGCGCCGGCTCGACCGTCTTTTCCGCTATGGCCGGCGCAACCTCGGGCGCCTTTTCCACCGCCTTCGCGGCCGGAGCCGGGCTGGGCGGCGGTGCGGCGACCTCCTCCACCGGCTTGGCCGCCGGAACTGGCGCCGGAAGCGTTTCGATCACGGCCTCGGCGGGCGCTTCAATGGCCACCGGGGCTGGAGCGGGAAACGCCACGACCACGGTGTCGGCGACCGTTTCCATGGCCTCGGCCACGATGGCGGGCGCGAGCAGAGCCGCGACCGCCGTCTCGACAACCTCTTCCACGGCCTTTTCGATGCCGGCCGGCGTTGGCGGCGTCAGCGCCATGGGCGGGACCAGGGCCCCGAGCGCCTTTCGCTGGGTCTGCATGACCGCCGAATAGGTCGTCAGGATTTGCAGCGAAACCTCGGTCCAGGCCTTGCAGCCTTTCTGGGCCATCTCCACCCATTTCAGCGCCGCCTCGGTGGGACTGGGCCACCCCATCTTGCCGGGAAGGAATGCGACATCGGCCATGGTCACGTCTCCAGCTACGCGCCGATCGCTCGCCGATCGACGATAAATTCGATAATGCTCACCAACGATGACAGCTCAAGCGTCGCCGCGATCATTTCGCTTTTCGCGTCGGGGGCGCCGTTTTAATCCGCTTGCCAGCAGGGCCGCTGACCCCATTGCGCCCTTCATCCGCGGCGCGCGGGCGGCTAACGTGGCGCCATGCGCATCGCCACCTGGAACGTCAACTCGGTCAACGCCCGCTTGGAGACCGTCCTCAAATGGTTCGAGGCGGCCAACCCCGACGTCGCCTGCCTGCAGGAGATCAAGTGCATCGACGAGAAGTTCCCAGCCGAGGCGTTCGAGCGGCTGGGCTATAACGTCGCCGTGCACGGCCAGAAGACCTATAACGGCGTCGCCATGCTGTCGAAGACGCCGCTGGAGGACGTCCGAAAGGGGCTTCCCGGCGACGACGGCGACGACCACGCCCGCTATCTGGAGGCGGTGGTTTCGGGGCCGAACCCGGTGCGGGTCGCCTGCATCTATTTGCCCAACGGCAATCCGATCGGAACCGAGAAGTTCGCCTACAAGCTGGCCTGGATGCAGCGCCTGAACACCCATGCGCGCGCATTGCTGGCGTTGGAGGAGCGGCTGGTGCTGACCGGCGACTACAATGTCATTCCCGAGCCCGAGGACGCCGACAATCCCGCCGCCTGGACGGGCGACGCGCTGTTCCAGCCGGAAAGCCGCGCCGCCTTCCGGGCCCTGAAATGGCTTGGCCTGACCGACGCCTATATGCAGGCCGACGGCGCCCCGGGCGGCTACACCTTCTGGGACTACCAGGCCGGCGCGTGGCAGCGGAACCACGGCATCCGCATCGACCACGCCCTGCTCTCGCCGCAAGCCGCCGACCGGCTTGCCGGCGTCACCATCCACCGCGACGTGCGCGGCTGGGAAAAACCGTCCGACCACGTGCCGGTAGTGTTCGAACTCAATCTGGGCGATGCGTCATCGACCGTTGCATTGAGTGGCGCCGTGGGTTCAAATGCCCTACGGGGGGGCATTGTTTAGGAAAGGTCAGCCCGTGCGTGCGATGGTTCTAGGTTTTTGTTTTTGCCTGGCGATGGTTTCGGGGGCGGTCGGCCAGACCTCCCAGGGCACGGCGGCGGAAAAGCTCGCCCGCCTGCACGATTCTCTGAATCTGAAAGCCGGCCAGGAACAGGCCTGGCATAGCTACACCGCCGTCATTCAGGCGGGCAGCCAAGCCACGGCGCGGCACAACGCCACGCAGACGCTGCTGCCGCAACTGAAGACGCCACGCCGCATCGCGCTGATCGAGGCGACCATGGCGCAGGACGTGAGCGATCTCCGCCGGCAGGGCGAAGCGGTGGTCGCCTTCTACAACCAACTCACACCGGACCAGCAGGCGATCTTCGACAAGGAAACCCAGCAGCTGAACACCCAGCAGTAGCGGCCCGGGGCCGCTTGGGCCCGATCGCTTGGTTCCGCGGCGCCAATCAGGTGTTACGGCTTTGATTTAGAGCAAGATTCACGGTTCAGGTTGATTCAAACCTGAACCGATCTTGTTCTAGCCTCCGCAGGGGACCCAGTTGTACTTGGACTGACCCGCGTCCCACGACCAGGACCCGCAGGCCCGGCCCGGCCCCGGCTCACCTTGCGGTCC
>DASQSO010000324.1:0-2474 GCA_035642335.1 Caulobacteraceae bacterium | reverse complement strand
GACCGGGCTGGTCTGCAGCGCGTGCGATGCGCCGCCGTCGACCCGCAAGCTCGCCGTCTCCTGGCCGTTTGGCAGGTTCCATTCGGGGTGGGCGGCGGCGATGACCATGTCGTTGTCGCGGCCGACGGCCAGCACCGTATCGACCTGCGACCCCTTTAGCCGGGCGAAACAGCCTGATTGCGGCACGGTGGTCATCGTCCAGGCCCCGGCGCCCCGGATCGGTAGCTCGGGACCCTGGCCTTGACTCCAGGCTAGGCTCGGAACGGCCAGCGCCGCAAGGCAGGCCATGGACGCCGCTATCCGCATCGCTGTCCCCCTGAGCCGCGCCCTCAGGCGCGTGTGCTTAGAGCGTCCGTTGGATCTCTTCCACGGTGAAGCACTCGATCACGTCGCCGACCTTGATGTCCGAGAAACCGAAGTTCATGCCGCATTCCTGGCCGGACTGGACCTCGTTGACCTCGTCCTTGAAGCGCTTGAGCGTCTGCAGGGTGCCGAGCTCCAGGGTGACCACGTCGTCGCGGATGATCCGCACCCGCGCGCCCTTGCGCACCACCCCATCGGTGACGCGGCAGCCGGCGACCTTGCCGACCTTGGAGATGTCGAACACCTCCAAAACCCGCGCATTGCCCAAGAGGGTCTCGCGCTGGATCGGCGCCAGCATGCCGGAAAGCACGCCTTTGATGTCGTCGAGCAGGTCGTAGATGATCGCGTAGTAGCGAATCTCGACGCCCTCGCGCTCGGCCAGTTCGCGCGCCTGTTTCGAGGCGCGAACGTTGAAGCCGATCACCGGCGCGCCAAGCCCCTTGGCCAGCATCACGTCGCTCTCGTTGATCGCGCCCGCGCCGGAATGGATGATCCGGGCGCGCACTTCGTCGGTGGAGATCTGGTCCAGCGACCCGACGATGGCCTCGGCCGAGCCCTGCACGTCGGCCTTGATGATCAGCGGCAGTTCGGAGACCTTCTTGTCCTGCAGCTTGGCCATCATGTCAGCCAGGGAGGCGCCCGGGGCGCCCGCCGGGGCGACCGTGCGTTCACGCTTCTGGCGGATGCGGTAGTCGGTGAGCTCGCGGGCGCGGGCCTCGTTCTCGACCACGGCGAAGGGCTCGCCGGGATCCGGCGTGCCGTCCAGGCCCAGCACCTCGACCGGCTCGGAGGGTCCGGCCTCGGCGACCTGCTCGTCGCGCTCGTTGATCAGCGCCCGCACGCGGCCCCAGTTGGAGCCGGCGACGACGATGTCCGAGCGCTTCAGCGAGCCGCGCTTGACCAGTACGGTGGCGACGACGCCGCGACCGCGGTCCAGCTTGGCCTCGATAACCACGCCGTCGGCGTCGCGATCGGGATTGGCGCGCAGGTCCATGACCTCGGCCTGCAGCAGGATGGCCTCGATCAGGTGGTCAAGACCGAGCTTCTGGGTGGCCGAGACCTCGATGGCCTGGGTGTCGCCGCCGAGGGACTCCACGACGATCTCGTGCTGCAGCAGTTCGTTGATCACCTTGGTCGGGTCGGCGTCGGGCTTGTCGATCTTGTTAATCGCCACGATGATCGGGGCGCCCGCCGCCTTGGCGTGATTGATCGCCTCGATGGTCTGCGGCATGACGCCGTCGTCGGCCGCCACCACCAGCACCACGATGTCGGTGACATTGGCGCCGCGGGCGCGCATGGCCGAGAAGGCCGCGTGGCCTGGCGTGTCCAGGAAGGTGACGCGTTCGCCGTCCTTCAGCCGCACCTGATAGGCGCCGATATGCTGGGTGATGCCGCCGTGTTCGCCGCCGGCGACGTCGGTGGAGCGCAGGGCGTCCAGAAGGCTGGTCTTGCCGTGGTCGACGTGGCCCATGACCGCCACCACCGGCGGGCGGGGCAGCAGATGATCATCGACGTCCTCGGCGCCGATGAAGCCTTCCTCGACGTCGGATTCCGATACGCGGCGGACGGTATGGCCGAACTCGGTGGCCACCAGTTCGGCGGTGTCGGAGTCGATCACGTCGTTGATCTTCAGCATCAGGCCCTGACGCATCAGGAACTTGATGATCTCGACACCGCGCGTGGCCATGCGGCCGGCCAGTTCCTGGACGGTGATGACGTCCGGAATGATCACTTCGCGGGCGATCTTGGCCTGTTCCTGGCCGCCGCCTTTGCGGCGTTCGCGTTCGCGTTCGCGGGCCCGGCGAACCGAGGCCAGGCTGCGCATGCGTTCGACCGCCTCGTCGTCGTTGCCGGCGACGGCCTGGATGGTCAGCCGGCCCTCGCGGCGCTGCGGCGCACCCTTGACGCGGCTGACTGCCTTGCCGGGCGCGCCCTTGCCGCGGCTGGTGGCGCCGTCCTCATCATCGTCGGGACGGCGGTCCAGCAGCGCGCCGCCGGGGCGCGGCGCTTGGCGAGTGGCGCGGGTGATTTCAGGTCCGGCAGGCGCTGGTTCGGGCCGGCCGAGTCCGGGCGCACGCGGTCCGCGCGCGGCGGCGCCGTCGCGGCTGGAA
>DASQSO010000323.1:0-17407 GCA_035642335.1 Caulobacteraceae bacterium | reverse complement strand
GTTTGCGGCCGCCGCTTTTGAAAATCGGCAGACTGCTCAGGCGCGAGGCCCAACCGCTGGGCCTGTCGCCGCTGGACGCGACGCTGCTCGGCCTGATCTCCAAGCGCGAAGGCGTCGGCGTCTCCGAACTGGCCGAGATCGAGCAGACCTCGCGCCCGACCATGAGCGCCCATGTCAAGCGGCTGGAAGCGGCCGGCTGGATTAAGCGCCTGCCGCCTTCGACGGATGACCGCCGCCGCTTCGGCCTGGCGATCACCCCGGCGGGGCGCCGGGCGCAGGACGCCGTGCGCCGCCGCCGCACCGACTGGCTGGCCGTCCGCCTGGCCGCCCTCGACCCCGCCGCGCGCGAGGCGCTGGAACGCGCCGTCGGCCCGCTGGTGCAGATCGCCGGAGGCCAGCCATGAGCCAGGTCGTGGCCGAAAAGCCGAAATTCCTCGCCGGCGCCTTGGCGCCGATGATCATCGGCTGCGCCCTGTTCATGCAGACGCTGGATTCCACCATCATCTCCAACGCCCTGCCGACCATGGCGCGGGCGCTGCACGAAGACCCGGTGACCCTGAACCTGGCGATCACCGCCTATCTGCTCAGCGCCGCGGTCTTCCTGCCGATCAGCGGCTGGGCCGCCGACCGCTTCGGCGCCAAGAACATCTTCCGCATCGCCATCGTCACCTTCGCGCTCTCATCGCTGTTCTGCGGCCTGGCAAATAGCCTGCCGGAGCTGGTCGCCGCGCGGATGTTCCAGGGCATGGCCGGGGCGATGATGGCGCCGGTCGGGCGCCTCGTGCTGCTGCGCTCGGTGCCCAAGTCGGACCTGGTGCGGGCCATGTCGTACCTGACCATGCCGGCGATGCTGGGACCGGTGCTGGGGCCGCCGGTCGGCGGCTTCATCGTGACCTATTTCTCCTGGCGCTGGATCTTCTTCATCAACCTGCCAGTGGCCATTCTCGGCGTGGTGCTGGTGACCATCTTCATCGACAATGTCCGCGAGGAGACGGTGACGCGCCTGGACTGGCGCGGCTTCATCCTCACCGGCTTCGGCCTGGCCGGCGTCGTGTATGGGTTCGAGAACCTCGGCCGCAACGCGCTTCCGTTCGCCACCGTGCTCGGCATGCTGGTCGGCGGCGCGGTCTGCTTGGTCATCTATGGCTGGCATTCCAGGCGCACCCCCCACGCCATCCTCGATCTCAGCGTCTTCCGGCTGCCGTCCTTCATGACCGCGACCATTGGCGGCACGCCCTTGCGCATGGCCATGGGCGCGACCCCCTTTCTGCTGGCGCTGCTGCTGCAGATGGGCTTTGGCCTCAGCGCGCTTGAGGCCGGGCTGATCACCTTCACCAGCGCCGCCGGCGCGCTTTTGATGAAGGCCACCGCCCGGCCGATCATCGCCCGCTTCGGCTTCAAGAACGTCCTGGTCTGGAACACGCTGATCACCAGCACGGTCTTTATGGGCTATGGCTTGTTCCGGTCCACCACGCCTCATGTGCTGATCATCATCACCTTGCTGATCGGCGGCTTCTTCCGCTCGCTGCAGTTCACGGCCCTTAACGCCCTGGCCTATGCCGACATCGAACAGTCCGGCATGAGCCGCGCCTCGAGCCTGGCCAGCGTCGGCCAGCAGCTGTCGCAGAGCCTCGGCATCGGCTTCGCCGCCATCCTGCTCGGCATGCTGCGGCACGGCCATGCCGCCCATGCCCTGCGCGCCTCGGACATCTCGCCGGCCTTTGTCATCATCGGGGCGATCTCGTTCTTAGGTCTCGCCTTCTTCCTGCCGCTGCCCCACGATGTGGGGGCCGAGATCAGCGGCCGCCAGGTGCGAGAGGACAGGAGTCCGACGCCGCTTACGACGCTGACGCCGGTCGAGGACTAGAGGTCCCGTCAGCACAAGAAACGGCCGCTTCGGGAGGCGTCATGGACTTCGAGATCGCCGAAGAGCACCGCATGCTCAAGGACCTGGTGGGCCATTTCGTCGCCGACGAATTGATGCCGCTGGAGCCGGCGGTGCTGGCCCGCGAGGACGCTGGCCAGGGCCTCGGCATCGGCGAGGCCGAACGGATGCGCATCGACGCGGTGTCCAAAAAGCTCGGCCTCTGGGGCCTGGACGCGCCGGAGGACATCGGCGGGACCGACCTTCCGGCCGTGGCCATGGTCGGGGTCAACGAGGAACTGGGCAAGACCGTCACCCCCTACACACTGCCGCCGGACTCGCCGAACCTGCGGATGCTGATGGCGACCGTGAACGAGCGCCAGAAGGCGGCCTATCTGGACCCCTACGTCCGCGGCGAGACCGTCTCGGCCATCGCCATCTCGGAGCCCGGCGCGGGCGGCGACCCGGCCGGCATGCTCACCCACGCCGAACAAGACGGCGACGACTGGGTGATCAACGGCCGCAAGATCTGGATCAGCCGCGCGGCCGAGGCCGACTTCACCATCCTGATGGCGGTGACCGACAAGGAAAAGCGCGCCCGAGGCGGCATTTCCGCCTTCCTGGTCGACAAGGAAACGCCCGGCTTCAACGTGCTGCGCCGCATCCCCATGATCGGCGGCGCGGCGACCTATGAGATCGCGTTGGAGGACTGCCGCGTCGAGGGCTGGAAGCTGCTCGGGACGGAAGGGCAGGGCTTCGCGCCCATGCAGCTGCGCCTGGGCACGCGGCGGATCGAGATGGCCTCCTGGTCCATCGGCATGGCCCAGCGGGCCCTGGACATGATCGTCGAATACGCCCCGCAGCGGGTGACCTTCGGCCAGCCGTTGTCCGACCGCCAGGCCATCCAGTGGTGGATCGCCGACGCCGCCACCCGCATCCACGCCGCCCGGCTGATGACCTATGACTGCGCCTGGAAACTGGACCAGGGCCGAGACGTCCGCGTCGAGATCTCGATGATCAAGGCCTACGCCACCGAGATGGCCTACGAGGTGGTCGACCACGCCATGCAGGTCTTCGGCGCCATGGGCATGACCAAGGAGCTGCCGCTGCAGCAGATGTCGGCCAAGCTGCGCATCATGCGCATCTACGAAGGCCCGACCGAGGTGCACAAATAGGTGGTGGCGCGCAATCTGCTGGGCGGCCGCCGATGAGCCTGGAGGCCGATCCAGCCCTGGCCGGCGATCTCTATGCCGCCGCGCACCTGACCGGCCGCTTCGTGCTGCGCTCGGGCGCGGTGTCGGACGAATATTTCGACAAGTTCCGCTTCGAGTCCGATCCGGCCCTGCTGCGCCGCGTCGCCAGGCGCATGCTGGCGCTGATCGCGCCCGACACCGACGCCCTGGCCGGACTGGAACTGGGCGGCGTGCCGATCGCCACTGCCATGGCTTTGGAGAGCGGCCTGCCGGCGGTTTTCGTGCGCAAGGCGGCCAAGACCTACGGCACCTGCCGCGCGGTCGAGGGCCGCGAGGTCAACGGCCTGAAGCTGGCCATCGTCGAGGACGTCATCTCGACCGGCGGCGCCATCGCCGACGGCGCGGTCCACCTGCGCGGCGAAGGGGCGAGCATTACCGGCGTGGTCTGCGCCGTCTGGCGCGGCGCCGGCGTCCCTTCCATCGCGGCCCTGCCCGGCATTCCGGTGCGGGCCGCCTTCCTGCAATCGGAGCTCACCGGATGAAAACCCAGTACGGCGAGGTCTCCATCGCCATGGACGGCCATGTGGCCATCGCCGAGGTCAACCGGCCGCCGAACAACCACGTCACCGTCGAGCTGATGCGCGACCTCGCCGACGCGCTGCGCGACTTGGATGCCGAGCGCGAGTGCCGCGCGGTAGTGCTGGCCACGGCCGGCCGGGTCTTCTGCGGCGGCGCCGACCTGACCTCGCCTACTGGCATCGGTGGCGCCGCCATGGAGGGCATCAACCCGCTCTATGTCGAAGCGGTGCGGCTGTTTTCCAATGCCAAGCCGATCGTCGCCGCCGTCCAGGGCGCGGCTGTCGGCGCCGGGCTCGGCCTCGCCCTGGTCGCTGATTTCCGCGTCGCCGCGCCCGAGGCGCGCTTTGCCGCCAACTTCGTCAAGCTCGGCTTCCACGCCGGCTTTGGCATCTCCCACACCCTGCCGCGGCTGATCGGCCTGCAGCGCGCCGCCCTGATGCTGGAGACCGGCCGTCGCATCCAGGGTGAGCAGGCGGTGCAATGGGGCCTGGCCGACGAGTTGGCGCCGCTGGACCAGGTCCGCGCCGCCGCCATCCGGCTGGCCGCCGAGATCGCCGAGAACGCGCCGCTGGCGGTGCAGTCCACCCGCGCCACCCTGCGCAAGGGCCTGGCCGAGGCGGTCAAATCGATCACCGACCACGAGTTCATCGAGCAGTCGCGCCTGCGCAAGACCGCCGACTACAAGGAAGGCGTCTCCAGTGTCTTCGAACGCAGGCCCGGCAAGTTCATCGGCGCCTGAAGGAGGATTTCCCCATGCCCAAGCTCAACCGAGACGGCGTCCAGATCTATTACGAGGTCCACGGCGAGGGGCCGGTGATCCTGCTCAGCCACGGCTATTCGTCCACCAGCGGCATGTGGAAGGGCCAGGTCGAGGCGCTGTCGGCGAAACACAAGCTGATCGTCTGGGACATGCGCGGCCACGGCGAGAGCGACTATCCGGAAGATCAGGCCGCCTATAGCGAAGAGGCCACCATCGCCGACATGGCGGCGCTCTTGGATGCGGTCGGCGCGGACAAGGCCATCATCGGCGGCCTCTCGCTCGGCGGCTACATGTCGCTGGCCTTCAACCGCGCCCACCCGGGTCGGGTCGCGGCCCTGCTGATCATCGACACCGGCCCAGGCTACCGCAACGACGAGGCGCGCGAAGGCTGGAACAGGAACGCCATCGCCCGCGCCGAACAGCTGGAGCGCGACGGCTTGCCCAATCCCGACAAGGTCAGCCCCGAGGTACGCCTGGTGCGCCACCGCTCCGCCGACGGCCTCGCCAAGGCGGCGCGGGGCATGCTGACCCAGCGCGACGCCGGGGTGATGAACTCGCTGGCCACGATCTCGGTCCCCTCGCTGATCGTGGTCGGCGCCGACGACACGCCCTTCCTGGCCGCCAGCGACTACATGGCCGCCAAGATACCGGAGGCGAAAAAGGTGATGATCCCGGCTGCCGGCCACGCCGCCAACATCGACCAGCCGCAGGCGTTCAACGGCGCCTTGACCGCCTTCCTCGACGGCCTGGGTCGGTAGGCGGGGCCGCGCACATGGCGAAGACAGCCAAGCTGGCCAAGACGGCCACCGGCCCCTTGCAAGGGGTGCGCATCGTCGACCTGACCAGCGTGGTCTTCGGGGCTTACGCCACCCAGATGCTCGGCGACCTGGGCGCCGACGTGATCAAGGTGGAGTTTCCCGGCGGGCGCCGCGGCGCCGGCGGCGACATCATGCGCTGGGCCGGCGGCACGCCGGAGGGGGCGCCGAACGACCTCGGCCCCATCTACATGACCATCAACCGCAACAAGCGCTCCATCCTGCTCGACCTGCGCGAGGAGAAGGCGGCCAAGGCGCTGCAGAAGCTGATCAGGACCGCCGACGTCTTCGCCACCTCCGTCCGCTACGACGGCATGAAGCGGCTGGGCATCGACTATGACTCGGTCAAGGCGATCAAGCCGGACATCGTCTATGTGCATGGCGCCGGTTATGGCGCCGACGGGCCTTACGCCGGCGAGCCGGCCTATGACGATCTCGTCCAGTCGGCGTCCGGCTTCGCCGACCTGCTCGGCCGCACCGATGGCCGCCCCGAACCGCGCCTGCTGCCTTCCCTGGTCGCCGACAAGGTCTCGGGCCTGTTCATGACCCAGGCGGTGCTGGCGGCGCTGTTCCATCGCCAGAAGACCGGCGAGGGCCAGTTCGTCGAGGTGCCGATGCTGGAGTGCGTCACCAGCTTCAACATGGCCGAACACTTCTACGGCCACGTCTACGATCCGCCGACCGGCCAGTGGGGCTATCCGCGCGTGGTCAATCCGACCCGCAAGCCTTTCCCGACCAAGGACGGCTATATCGGCCTGCTCCCCTATACCGACCAGCAGTGGGACCAGTTCTTCGAGATCGCCGGCTGGAAGGAGACCATCGGCGCCGACCCGCGCTTCTCCGACTACCGCGCCCGCTCCCAGCACGTGCGCGAGCTCTATGGCATGGTCGACCAGGTCACCATGACCAAGACCACCGAGGAATGGCTGGCGCTCTTAAAGCCGCTGCAGATCCCGGTGGTGAAGATGAACCGCCTCGACGATTTGATGACCGATCCGCACCTTGAGGCGGTCGGATTCTTCCAGCGTTATGAGCACCCGGAAGCCGGGCCCTATTTCGGCATGAAGTCGCCGGTCGCCTACGCCGCCACCCCGGCCAATGTGCGCCGCCATCCGCCGAAAATGGGCGAGCACACCGACGAGATCTTGGCCGAACTGGCCGAGCGCGACCCAGTCGAATAGGAAAGAACGGTCATGCGCCTGCGCCAGATCGCCTTCATGGCCCATAGGATTGCGCCGTTGGCCAAGCAGCTGGAACAGGTGTTCGGCCTGAAGGTCGGCTTCCGCGACCCGGCGGTCGAGGTGTTCGGGCTGAACAACGTGGTCATGCCGGTTGGTGGCGAGTTCCTCGAGGTGCTCGAACCGTTCCGCGACGACGCCTCCGGCGCGCGCTACCTTACCCGACGCGGCGGCGACGCCGGCTATATGGTCATCCTGCAGGACGCCGACGCCCTGGCCCACCGGGCGCGGCTGGAAGCCCAAGGGGTGCGCGTCATCGCCGCCAGCCGCGGCGATCATTACCGCTATACCCACTTCCATCCGCTCGACTGCGCCGGGGTGCTGCTCTCCATCGACTCTGTCGAGGGTGACGCCGACTGGCGCGCGCCGATGAGCGACTGGCCGCCGGCCGGCCCGGACTGGCGCAGCTTCCAGAGCCAGACCAGCCTCGGCATCAGCTCGGTGACCATCCAGGCGCGAGATCCGCTGGCCGCGGCCGAGCGCTGGTCGATGCTGCTGGGCCGGCGCGCCACGCGGGTCGGCCGGGCGCTGGAATTCACCCTCGATCCCGGCCTGATCCGCTTCGTCGGCGCGGTCGACCAGGACGGGACCGGCGTCGTCGGCATGGACATCCGCGTTGCGGACCCGCCGGCCATCCTCGCCAGGGCCCGCAGCCTCGGCCTGCCAGTCGACCGCGACGCGGTCACCATCGGCGGCGTCGCCATCTGGCCGGTGGCTTAGCAGCAGCGCGGGAGAGGTAACATGCGTGCAGTCGTCGCCCGGAGCGGCAAGCTTCTCTGCGAGGAAATCGCCGAGCTGGAACCGCAGGCTGGCCAGGCGCTGGTCAGGACGCTGAGCTGCGGCATCTGCGGCTCTGATCTTCACGCGCTGCACCACCTCGACCACATGGTCGAGCTTGGCCGCCGGGTCGGGGCCATCGGCGGCGGGTTGGATCCTTCGGCCGGGGTGGTGTTCGGCCACGAGTTCTCCGCCGAGGTGCTGGACTATGGTCCGGGCTCGGAGCGGCGCTTCAAGCCGGGAACGCGGGTGGTCACCGTGCCGGTGCTGCCGACCGCCGCGGGCATGGCCTCGATCGGCTATTCCAACACCTATCCCGGCGGCTTTGCCGAACGCATGTTGTTGGCCGAGGCCATGCTGCTGGAGGTTCCGAACGGCCTCTCCGACCGCCAGGCGGCGATGACAGAGCCCTTCGCCGTCGGGGCCCACGCCGTCGCCAAGGCGGCCATCGACGAACCCAGCGCCGCCCTGGTCATCGGCTGCGGTCCGGTCGGGCTGGCGGTGATCGCGTGCCTCAAGTCCAGGGGCTACGGCCCGGTGGCGGCGGCCGACTTCTCGCCAGCGCGGCGGAAGATGGCCGAGCGCATGGGCGCCGACATCGTCGTCGACCCGGCCGTCGAGTCGCCGCACGAAAAATGGACCGGGATGGGCGTCGCCAGGACCGGCATGGAGCAGGCCATGGCCCGCATGGGCGGCCAGACGGTCAGGCGCGCGATCATCTTCGAATGCGTCGGCGTGCCCGGCGTGCTGCAGAGCCTGCTCGACGCCGCGCCGAACGGCTCGCAGATCATCGTCGCAGGGGTCTGCATGGTCCCCGACACCATCGAGCCCTTCATCGCCATCACCAAGCAGATCGATTTCCGCTTCGTGTTCGGCTACACGCCCGAGGAATTCGCCGCGACCCTTGGCGACATCGCCGACGGCCGGATCGACGTCGAGCCGGTGATCACCAAGGCGGTCGGCCTCGACGGGGTCGCCGACGCCTTCACCGCCCTCGCCGACCCCGAAAGCCAGGTCAAGATCGTCGTCGAGCCGTAAAGCCTACTCCGCCGCGTCCGGCTTTTTGGCCATGCCCATGACCTCCAGGATCTCGGGGCGGATGTTTTCCGTGCCCTTCTCTTGGATGTGCTTGAAGATGCTGGCGCCCACCGCGGCGCGGGCCTGGCCCATGGCGGCTTCGCGGCCGGCGCCGACACGGGCGTAGGATTCCTCGCGGTTGAGGTTCGAGCCTTGGAACCTCGGCGCCACGTGCCGGGCGATCAGCTCGTAGGAGCGCTGAGTCGGGAGCCAGTCGGCCCAGTTGTGCGCCATCTGCAGGAAGCAGCCGAAGCCGCCCGACTGGCTCTGCAGCCGCTCGATCTGGGCGATGGCGTCGTCGGGCGTGCCGATCACCGCCATTCCTGAGGCGATCATCATGTCCACCGGATCGGAGTCGCCTTCGCCGACCAAAGGCAGGGCCGCCACGTCGCGGAAATAGGCGATCCATTTATGGATGCCGAAACGGACGTTTTCGCGCGCCTTTTCGGTGGTCTCGGCCACGTGCATCGGCCCGACTAGCCGCCAGGCGTCGCGGTCGACGCCCATGCCATGCTCTTTCGCCTGTCCTTCGGCGATCGCCCAGTTGGAGGCCAGGGCGTTGAAGCCGCCGGCGGAGGTGGCGCCGATCGACAGCAGCCCGACCCCGTGCTTGCCCGCCGCCCGCGCGCCGGTCGGCGAGACCTGGCTCGCGACGGCGATCTCTACGTGCGGGCGGCTGAAGGGGGTCAGTTGCAGGCGCGCCTCGTTCAGCTCGAACCACTCGGTCTTGTGGGTGACGGTCTCGCCCTTGAGCAGGCGCACGATCACGTCCAGCGCCTCGTCCATCATGTCGCGCTGCTTGACCGGCTCTATGCCCATCATGATGGCGTCCGAGGGCAGGGCGCCAGGGCCGACGCCGAACATGGTGCGGCCGCGGGTCATGTGGTCGAGCTGGTTGATGCGGTCGGCCAGCATCAGCGGGTGGTGATAGGGCAGGGACGAGACCCCGGTGCCCAGCCGGATATGTTTGGTGCGCTCGGCGGCGGCGGCGATAAACACCTCCGGGCTGGCGATGATCTCGAAGCCGGCCGAGTGGTGCTCGCCGATCCAGGCCTCCTCGTAGCCCAGCCGGTCCATCAGCTGGACCAGTTCCAGGTCCCGCTCGATGGCCAGGGTCGGATTCTCGTCCAGCGGATGGAAGGGGGCGATGAAGGCGCCGAAGCGCAGCTTGGCCGATGACATGGAACAGGTCCCTCTTAAGTGATCGGCGATACCCTAGGATGAGGTTCGGTCGAGGTCGAGCGGCGCTGAAGCGATGGCGCAAGGCGATCTTGCGCGGCGGACGCGGACGCGCCTAGGTGACGCCTTGATCTCACGGGGGAGGCGATGGGGTTCTGGCTCGGCGACACTGGCCTGGCGATCGGCTATTTCGTGCTGGCGCTCATCACCGTCGGCGTGTTCTGGCAGGCTGTTGCCGAGCGTCGGGATGCGAGCCGCTATCCGGCGCCCGGCCGCCTCATCGACGTCGGCCTCAGACGCTTGCATCTGCGTTGCGAGGGTGCCGGCCCGGGCCCAACGGTGGTCATGATCGCAGGCGGCGGAACGCCCGCCGTCGTGTCCTATGATCTGCAGGACCGCATAGCGGCCTTCGCCAGGGTCTGCAGCTATGATCGTCCCGGTCTCGGCTGGAGTGCGCCGGCCAAGGGGCCGCTCACCCTCGATAACCACATCGACGATCTTCACAGTCTGCTAGAGAAAGGGGAGGTCGCGGGGCCGTACCTCCTGGTTCCGGAGTCCTTCGGCGGCCTGATCGCCCTCGGCTATGCAGAACGCTATCCGGACGCGGTGGCGGGGATCGTTTTCGTGGACAGCACCGAGTCGCAGTCCTGGTTCGAGGCGATGAAGACCGTTGGGCCGGTGAGGTCGCGGTTGACCGGGGCCTTACTCTGTATCGGCTGGCGGGTGGGCGCCATCCGCATCTTGATTCCAATCCTGTCGCCGCCCTGGATCAACGATCTGCCGGCGCTTATCCAGAGTCAGTGTCGAGCCGTCGGTTCGCGAGCGGCCCCTGGCCTGATGGAAGCGCTGACGGTGTTCGAACGGACGCCGGAGGCGCGGCGACCGCGGTCGGCGCCCGGCCTGCTGGGCGACCTGCCGATCGTGGTCATACGCCATGGCAAGACGACGCGGCAGATGGAACCCGCGTTCGAGGCCGCGTGGCCAGCGGCCCAGGCGCGGCTGGCGAGCCTGTCAGCGAACAGCGAGGTCATCGTCGCGGACGGCGCGGGCCATGCGGTGGCTCAGGAGCGGCCGGGCCTAGTCGCTGCGGCGGTTCAGGGTCTGATGGGAAGGCTGGCCGCGCAAACCGGCACGCCCAGTGCGGCGACCTGACCGGATCGCGCCTCAGTCCAGGTCGAGCAGGTCCGGAGCCGAGCAGAGCACCGTGACCGGCGCCTTGTCCTCGCCCGTGCGGCTGACGATCAGGTCGACCCGCCGTGAGCCGACAGCCAGGTTGTTCAGGGTCAGGCGGTCGACCCCTTGCGGCAATTGCGGGTTGGCGAGGCGCAGGCGCCCCGCCCAGCCGTCGATGCTGAGGCCCAGGCAGGCTTCCAGCAGCATGAAGACCGAGCCCGCGGCCCAGGCCTGCGGCATGCAGGCGACCGGATAGGCGATCGGCGGCTCGCCCGGCCCGCGGGCGAAACCACAGAACAGCTCCGGCAGCCGCATGTTGAACTTGGTCGCCGCCCGGCCGAGACTGTCCAACACCGAGGCCGCCGCCGCGCGGTGGCCATAGCGCGACAGGCCGGCGGCGCAGATGGCTGTGTCGTGCGGCCAGACCGAGCCGTTGTGATAGGACATCGGATTGAACCGCACGGCGCTGGAGGCCAGGGTGCGCAGGCCCCAGCCGGTGTCGAAGTCGGGCGAAAGCAGCCGCGCCCGCACCCGCTCGGCCCGTTCGGGCGCAGGCAGGCCGACAAACAGCAGATGGCCGGCGTTCGAGGCCAGCGGGCGGCAGAGCCGGCCCTCGCCGTCGATGGCGATGCCGTAGAAGCCCTCGTCCTCCATCCAGAACCGCGCCTCGACCGCCGCGCGGATCGCCTCGGCCCGCGCCGCCCAGGCGGCGCTGCGCTCGTCCCCCAGCCGCATCCCCAACCCGGCCATGCCCCGGAAGGCGGCGAAGGCGTAGCCCTGCACCTCGACCAGGGCGATCGGCCCGTCGGGAAACCGGCCGTCGCCGTGGAAGATGGCATCTTCGCTATCCTTCCAGCCCTGGTTGGCCAGGCCGCTCCGCTCGCCCCGAGCATAGTCGATCAGGCCGTCGCCGTTGGAATCGCCATAGGTCTCGATCCAGCCCAGCGCCGCGGTCAGGGCCGGCCACAGCTCGCGGATCAGGTCGAGATCACCGGTCCGCTCGGCATAGGCGCCGGCCAGGGCGACGAACAGAGGGGTTGAATCGACGCTGCCGTAATAGAGGCCGAACGGCACCTCGCAGGTGTTCGACATCTCGCCGCTGCGGGTCTCGTGCATGATCTTGCCGGGCGCGGCGTCGCGGAAGGCGGAAACCTCGTGCGCCTGGCGGGCGGCCAGGTAGCGCAGCACGCCGCGCGCCAGGCCCGGATCGAGCCACAGCATCTGCCAGGCCGTGATCACTCCGTCGCGGCCGAACGGCGTCGAGAACCAGGGGATGCCGGCATAGGGGTAGGGGCCTGTAGGCAGGTTGGTGGTCAGGAAGGCCAGGTCCGCCCGCGACTGGTCCAGCCAGGCGTTGAAACGCGGGCCGCGCGCCCGGATTCTGGCGCCCTGCCGGCGGCGTTTGCGGGCGGCGCGGATCGCCGCCGCCGCGGCGGCGCGGAACCGTTCGCGGCTGGGCGGCTCCTCGATGCTGGCCCCCACCTCGACATAGAGTTCGAAGCGAAAGCGCGGCGAGAGCGAGAACAGGAACTCGGCCCGACGCGCGCTGATCCGTGCCGGCGGCTCGGAAAAGGCGATGACGCTTGAGCGCTCGATCTCGTCCAGCCCCCGATAGCCAAAGATGACCCGCCGGCCGTCAACCGCCGGCGCGGCCAGCTTGCCGTGGGCGGCGCGGCCGACGCCGCGGATCTCGAACATGTCGCGGAAGTCGGCGTCGAACTCGATGGCCAGCGGCAGCAGCTCGTCGTCGAGGCTGTGATTGGTCACCCGCACCCGCTCATAGAGCCGCCGGTCCCACAGGAAGCGCCGCCGCTCGACATGCATGACGCCAGGCGGCGTCGCCTTCTGGCCCATGACCGGCAGCGGCCGGTTGGCGCCGTGGAAGGTGAAGGCGACATTGTCGCGGCTGACCGCCGAGCCGAGCCCCGAGGGCGACCGCTCGCCGACCAGCAGCCGAAAGCGCGACAGCAGCCGGGTGTCGTCGTCGAAGAAGCCGTCAGCGGCGCCCAGGATGTCGCCATTGGCGTCGGCGACAATAAAGGCGTCCCCGTCCTTCAGCGACAGAAGCTGGCCTAGCCCATCGGCTTCCCGCCGATCGCCCTCGGCATGGTCGACGAACGCTGAGTCATCCATGGACGGGGTTTAGGCAATTCTCATCAGCCTCGGGTCAAGCCTTTTCGCGGTGGGATCGACCCGCGGATTGGCCGGCGCCAGGCGGCCATACAGGTTGACATACTGGCTGGCCATGACCGCCGAGGAAAAGCGCTGGTCGAACCGGCGGCGCACGGCGGCGCGGTCGAGGCTCTTGGCGCGCCAGACGGCCTGGTCGGCCTCGGCGTCGGAATTGACGATGAATCCGGTCAGGCCGTGATCGATTACCTCCGGCACTGATCCGGCCGGGAAGGCGATGGTGGGGGTGCCGCAGGCCATGGCCTCGATCATCACCAGGCCGAAAGGCTCCGGCCAGTCGATCGGGAAGAGCAGGGCGTCGGCGCCGCCTAGGAAGGCGGACTTCTGGTGGTCGCCGATCTCGCCGATGAACTCGATCAACGGGTGATCGAGCAGAGGTTCGATCTCGTTGCGGAAATAGTTGGCGTCGGCCGCGTCCACCTTGGCGGCGATCTTCAGCCGTCGGCCGAGCCGCTTGGCCATGGCGATGGCCCGATCGGGCCGTTTTTCCGGCGAGATGCGGCCCAGGAAAGCCAGGTAGCCCTCCGAGCGCGAGCTGAACCGGTAAAGGCCGGAGTCCATGCCATGGTGGACGGTGCCGGCCCAGTTGGCCTCCGGCAGATAGCGGCGCTGGTTGTCGGAGATGGAGACCAGCGGATACTGGCGCCAGCGGCTGTAAACCCCAGCCAGGTCCTTCATGTCCAGCCGGCCGTGCAGGGTGGTCAGAGTGCGCCCGGCGATGGCCTCGAAGAAGGGGAAGTGGATCATGTCGACGTGGAAGTGCAGCACGTCGAACTCGTCGGCGCGCCGGCGCACCTCGTCCAGCATCGACATGTGGGCGGCCAGGTCCGATTTCAGCGGCGCCGGGTCCAGTCGGATCGCCTGGTCGCGGACCGGGGCCAGTTCGGCGCGGGTCTTGGCGTCGGCGGACGAGAACAGCACAGTCTCATGGCCCTGATCGACCAGGGCGTCGCAAAGGTGCGCCACCACCCGTTCGGTGCCGCCATAGAGCTTCGGCGGCACGGCTTCATACAAGGGGGCGATCTGCGCGATCTTCATCTCTGGCCTCACGAACTTGGGTGCGTACAGCCACCCCCTTATGCAAGGCCAAGATTTGGAGCGCCGATTGGTTCCCTAGCCGACCCGATTCATTCGCCGCGACGCGAAATCACGATGGGATGCGAGCTTGAGAGGCCGCCATCGACCACAATTGCCTGACCATTGACATAAGATGCGTCGTCGGAGGCCAGGAACAAGGCCGCCTGGGCGATCTCCTCCGGAACGCCGGCGCGCTTCAGCGGGTTGAGCTGGCCGATGCGGTCCTCGGTCCCCTTCGCCCGGGCGCGGTCGAACACCGGCTTGGTCATGCCGGTCTCGATCAGGCCGGGGCAGATGGCGTTGACCCGAACTCCGGCGCCCGAGAGCAGCTGGGCGGTGGTCTGCACGAGGTTGATCACCCCAGCCTTGCTGGCGCTGTAGGCCGGCCCGCCGGCGCCGGAGCGCAGGCCGGCCACCGAGGCGGTGCAGATGATCGAGCCCTTGCCCGCCTCCCGCATGGGCTTGGAGGCGTGCTTGATGGCCAGGTACGGCCCGACCAGATTGATGCGCAGCAGCGCCAGCCACTGCTCGCCGGTCTGCTCCAGCGGCGGGTCGAGGCTCATGGTCGCCACGCCGGCGTTGGCGTAGCAGATGTCGAAGCGGCCGAACGTCTCAAGCGCCGTCGCCACTGCGTTGGCCACGTCCTCCTCGGCGCCGGCGTCGCCGATCAGGGCGAACGCCTCGCCGCCCGCCTGGCGGATGGCCTCGGCCGTCTCGTCGACCGCCGGGGCGCGGTCGAACACCACCACCCTGGCGCCCTCGGCCGCGAACAGCTTGGCGCTGGCCCGCCCGATGCCACTTGCCGCGCCTGTGACCAGCGCAACCCTGTCCTGAAGCCGTCCCATATCGTTCAATCCCGCTTTTGATCCTGTCGGCGCGATTTAGGGGCCGGCCCGCCCCGCGGGCAAGCGCCGTTCGACGACCAGGTCAACCCAGGCCGAACCGCGCCGCCAGGCTCGGACGCACGGGCGGCTCGGGCGTCGGCGTCGCGGGCTCGGCGGCGCGTCCCAGCCTGCGGCCGCCGAAAAAGGCCGCGCCGGCGGCAAGGCCCGCCAGCAGGGCCAGGGCCATGGTCGCCTTGGGCCGCATCTGGGCCGCGGCGAACAGGCTGGTCTCGCGCACGCCCTTGTAATAGGCGCGCTCGCGCAGGTCCTGGCCGGCCTTGTGCAGGTTGTCCTCGCGCACGCCGCGGCGGCCCTCCTCGTCCCGTTGCAGCAGCGGCGCGGCCCAGACGAGGATGGGTTCGGCGGCCCAGGGCGCGATGGCGCCGAGGGCGGCCAGGATCGGGCCGCTGGCGCCCACCGAAAGCTCGCGGGTCTTGTACTCGGCGGCATAGAGGATGGCCTGGGCCACCAGCGGCGCGGCATAGACCGGCGCCGGGTTCTTCACCGGCGCGCCAGTCAGGTTGCGGGCGTGGTCCTTGTACGGACTGTCGATCGCCGACGGCCGGATCAGGGTCACCGACACCGGCGCGCCCTCGCGCATCAGCTCCATGCGCAGCACGTTGGTGAAGCCCTTCACCGCGTGCTTGGAGGCCGAATAGGCGCCCTGCAGTGGAATGGCCAGGTCGCCGAGCACCGAGCCCATATTGATCAGCGCCCCGCCGCCGGGCCGGGCGCGGAAGTGATCGACCGCGGCCAGGGAACCATAGACTACGCCCCAATAGTTGGTCTCGAACAGGCGGCGCTGGTCGGCGATCGGGGTTTCGGTGATGTCGCCGAAAATGGAGACGCCGGCATCGTTGACCCAGGTGTCGAAGCCGCCGAAGCGGGCGATGGCGGCCTCGGCGATTGCGCGAACATCGGCCTCGACGCCGACGTCGGCGACCACATAGGCGGTCTTGGCCCCCTTGCCGGCCAGGTCGTCGCAGACGCTTTTCAGCGCCTCCTCGTTGCGCGCGGCCAGCATCAGGTTCGCGCCCCGCGCGGCGGCGGCGCGCGCGGTGGAAAGACCGATGCCCGATGTCGCCCCGGTGATCACCATCACCTGGCGATCAAGCGGCTTCAGCTTCAGCGGGCTGTAGGTCATAGGCGTCCTTTCGACCGTCCGGACGCAACGACCTACCGCTACGGCGGTTCCAGGGAAAGAAAGAACCCTCGCCCCCGCTTTTCGCGGGGGAGAGGGCAGGGGGGAGAGGGTTCTAGGGGTTCCTAGTACCCGTTGAGCCGCGCGTAGCGGTCGCGGTGGTAGGATTGGCCGCCGTAGCTGGCTTCGGCGGCGCGGGCGCGCTTGAGGTAGAGGCCGGCGTCGTGGGCGTCGGTCATGCCGATGCCGCCGTGCATCTGGACCATCTCGTTGGAGACCAGGTGCAGGGTGTCGCCCATCTTTGCCTTGGCCAGCGAGACCAGTTCGGCGGTGTCCGGCGCGCCGTTGTCGATGGCGGTCAGGGCCGCCTCGACGCAGGAGCGGGCCAGCTCCAGATCGGTGAACATCTTGGCGGCGCGATGCTGCAGCGCCTGGAAGGCCCCGATCACCTGGCCGAACTGCACGCGGGTCTTCAGGTAGTCGAGGGTGACATCGAAGGCCTGGCTCGCGGCGCCGAGCATTTCAGCGGCGAGACCGGCGCGGGCGCGGTCGAGCACCTTTTCAAGCAGATCCCAGCCCTTGTCGGTTTCGCCGAGCACGGCGTCGGCGCCGACCTCGACATTCGCGAAATTGACGTTGGCCGCGCCACGGCTGTCGGCCAGCTTCAACGCCTTGCGGCTCACGCCCTTGGCGCCGGAGTCCACCAGGAAGAGGCTGATCCCATCCTTGTCGCCCGGCTTGCCGGAGGTGCGGGCCGAGACCACGAACAGGCCGGCCGCCATGCCCTCGAGCACGAAGCTCTTGTCGCCGCTCAAGGTGTAGCCCGCGCCGTTCTTCTTGGCCGCCAGGGCGACCTTTTCCGGGTTGTGGTGCGGGCCTTCGTCGATGGCCAGGGTGGCGACCAGTTCGCCGCTGGCGATCTTCGGCAGGTAGGCGCTCTTTTGCGCGTCCGAACCGCCGAGGATTATGGCCGACGCAGCGGCCAGGGCCGAGGAGAGCAGGGGAGAGGCCGTCAGGGTGCGGCCGGTCTCTTCCAGGATCAGGCCGAGGCTTAGGTAGCCGAAGTCCGATCCGCCGTATTCCTCCGGAATGATGACGCCGGTCCAGCCCATCTCGGCCATTTCGGCGAAGGCGGCGGGGTCGTAGCCCAGCACGGCGCCGGAATCGCGCATCTTGCGGAAGGCGGTGACGGGCGATTTTTCTTGCGTCCAGGTCCGGGCTGCGTCGCGCAGCATGCTCTGTTCTTCAGTTAAAACGGCCATTTTGAATCGTCCCTAGTTTGAAGTGCTGTTGATCGGATCGGGCAGGCCCAGGATCCGTTTTGAGATGATGTTGTTCTGGATTTCCTGGCTGCCGCCGAAAATGGTGGTCGCCTTGCCGCCGAGCCAGCCGCGGACGGCCTGCAGCTCTTCGGACTTGAACCCCTCGCCCTCCCAGCCGAGACCCTGGCTGCCCATGAT
>DASQSO010000322.1:0-3193 GCA_035642335.1 Caulobacteraceae bacterium | reverse complement strand
TAGAGCCGAAAGAACCTGGGCAGGAGCGGCGCCACCCAGCGCGCGCCGAACGACTGGGGCGCGGCGAGCTTGACCAGACCGCGGGGGCGGCGGGACGCCTCGCGGGCCATGTCTTCGGCTTCCTCGGCGTCGGCGTAGAGCTTCGAAGCCCGCTCGGCCAGGGCGTGGCCGTCGTCGGTCAGGGCGAGGCGCCGCGATGTTCTGTTGAACAGGCGGCCCCCGAGGCGCGCCTCAAGGCGCGTGATGGCGCGCGAAACGGTGGCTACCGACACGCCCATCGCGCGCGCCGCGCCAGCGAAGGACTGCTCCTCCGCCACCTTGGCGAACATCGCCAGGCCCTCGAAATCGGGGAGTTTCGACATCTGCAATTCCGCAATGATGAGTTTCGATCATTGCTATTTCAAAATATCAGCCGTGGCGAGATCCTTGGGTTCGCCCGCAAGCAGATGCCGGGCGTCAAATCCAGGGAGAAATCCGATGACTGACACTCGCTACCTTCCCTTTGTCGGCCGGCTGATGATCGGCCTGCCTTTCGCCATGAGCGGCCTGGGCAAGCTCGCCGCCTATGGCGCGACCACCGCGATGATCCGCGCGGCCGGCCTGCCCTTGCCGCCGGCGGCCTTCGCTGTCGCCGTCTCGGCCGAACTGGGCGGCGGATTGCTGCTCATCGCCGGCTACCAGGCGCGCGTCGTCGCCGTCGGCCTTGCGCTGTTCGCGATCGCGACGGCGCTGTCGTTCCATACCCACTTCGCCGACCAGAACCAGATGATCCACTTCCTCAAGAACGTGATGATGGCCGGCGGGCTGTTGCAGATCGCCGCCTATGGCGCCGGCGCGATCAGTATCGACAACCGGCGCAAGAGCAGCTTGCCGGCCCAGGTCGCCGCGCAGGTCGCCTGAACCACCCCTTGAACCCGGCGGGCGCGCAGGCGCCCGCCCAAGGAGGAAGACCCATGGCCCACAGCCTGTCGACCCTGCTGCTTCGCAATCTGAGCGACGTGTTCGGCGAAAACGACCCCGTCCACCGCCGCGCGGCCATCGAGGAGATCTTCCACGAGGACGCCGTGTTTTACGATCCCAAGGGCGGCGCCTTCCGCGGGCGCGACGAGATCTGCCGCATCGCCGGCGTGATCAAGGCCGACCATCCCAGCTTCCGATATCAGCCGATCTCGCCGCCCGAGGAAGTGGGCGACGGCGGGCGGGTCCAGTGGGTGTCGGGCGCGCCCGGCAAGGCTCCGGCCTATGCCGGCACGGATTTCATCGTCGCCCGCGATGGCAAGATCGCCGCCGTCTATCTCTTCTTCGATCCGCTGCCGCCAGCCTGAGGCTGTGGCGGGAGCGCTCTCGTGGCCGTTCGGCCGCGCCGCCCGGGCCGATCCGTGCTAATCTGGTCGCGAAGGCGAGAGGCGAACATGGGAAAGATCAGCTACGACGCGGATGTGGTCTTGTGGTCTCGGGAACAAGCCGAGGCCCTCCGCGCTGGACGCTTCGAAGACCTCGACATCGAACACCTGGCCGATGAGATCGAAGACGTGGGCAAAAGCGAAAAACGCGAACTCGCAAGCCGTATGGCGACCATCCTCGCCCACCTGCTCAAGTGGCGGTTCCAGCCGGATCGGCGTGGGAATAGCTGGCTGGGCACGATCAAGGAGCAGCGGGCCGGGATCGACATAGCGCTTGAGGAAACCCCCAGCCTGAGGGGGGATCTCAACTCGGACAAATGGCTGACCCGGGTGTGGAGCATCGCCGTGGCCCGCGCCGTCGCCGAGACCGGCTTTCCCGAAACCGCGTTCCCCACGGCCTGCCCTTGGACAACAGACCAGATACTGAGTCCAGATTGGGCCCCTGAAGCCTGATTATCGTACCTCGGCCATGGTCGCGTGGGGCCTTTACCCCCCGCCGCCCGTGGCGACCTGCTCGACCAGATCCAGGCTGGTCTTGTGGAAGTCGGGTCGCGAGACGGGGCCGTCGGCGCCGAACTCCAGCACGCTGTCGTCAGGCCCGTATTTCGGCCAGGCGACGGCGGGCGTCGAGGGATCGCCGGTCCTGGCGAAGGCCGCCCAGGCGTCGGTCACGGCCTTGCTGGCCGCGCGGTCGGCGGGGGTGGCCGCCGGAATGGCGAGGCGCCCCTGCACCCGGTCGGTATCCGGCAGGGTTCCGAAGACGTACATCAGTTCGCCGCCATGCGGGACGCCATGCAGGACGGCGCGCAGCGAGGCGGGGACGTAGCTGTCATAATAGACCCAGGTCTTCTGGCCATTCCCGACATGCAGGCGGGCGAGCAGGCGGTCGGGCTCGATGATCATCGACTCGGTGGCGAGGTCCCACTGGGCCAGCTTGACGTCCGACGGGGCGCCATAGGCGGCGATGATCTTCTCGCGCAGGGCGCCGGTCTTATCCAGGGACGCGCCGGCGGGGAAGCTGGCCTCCCAGCTGTTGCCGCCGGCGATGTAGGGCACCTTGAGCTCGCGCCCGGCGGCGAAGGCCTTGGCCGGGCTCTCCGGCAGGACGGTCCCGTCGAGGATCGGCAGCACCTGGCCGGCGGGCTTGGAGAGCTCGGCGGCGCTGAGCGCGCGCAGGGCCTTCATGGTCTCGGGGCCCGTTCCGGTGACGCCGAGGCCCTGGGCGTAGGCCACGCCGATCGCCTCGGCCTGGGCCATGGGCTGGGCGGGGAGGCGGCCGAAGCCGCTCTCGGCGATCGCCTTGGCGAACAGCCCCTTGGCCTCGGGCGTCGACATCAGGTCATTGATCAGGATGGCGCCGGCGCTTTCGCCGAAGGCCGTGACGTTCTTCGGGTCGCCGCCGAAGGCCGAGATGTTGTCCCGCACCCATTTCAGGGCCGCGAGGTTGTCCATCAGGCCGTAATTGGCGAGCGGCTGGCCGGGCTGTTCGGCGGCGAGCGCCGGGTGGGCGAAGAA
Source organism: Caulobacteraceae bacterium (assembly GCA_035642335.1). Classification (GTDB taxonomy): domain Bacteria; phylum Pseudomonadota; class Alphaproteobacteria; order Caulobacterales; family Caulobacteraceae; genus Poindextera. Next base: position 275 of record DASQSO010000322.1, on the reverse strand, counting down.
GCCCAGGCGGCCCAGCCGGTAATTGACGGTGACCAGCACCACGCCGCGCTCGGCGAAATGGGTCCCCTGATAGATAGGGCTGGTCCCGGAGCCGCCGGTGAAGGAGCCGCCGTGGATGAAGACCATGACCGGGAGCTTCTGGCCTGGCCTAAAGCCGGCCGGCGTCCAGACATTGAGCTGCAGGCAGTCCTCGGACTGGTTCGCCGGGCCGGCGACCTTGCGCATCTGCATGCACATGGGGCCGTACTGGGTGGCGTCGCGCACGCCGGCCCAGG
>DASQSO010000321.1:0-3144 GCA_035642335.1 Caulobacteraceae bacterium | reverse complement strand
GTACTCGCCCTTGGCGTTGTCGGTGCCGATGGCCTCGAGCAGGTCGAACAGCAGCGATCCGTCGATCGCCCACAGCCCGGCGTTGCAGAAGCCGATCCCGGCCTGTGCCGGGGTGCAATCCCGCCCTTCGACGATCGCTTCCAGCATGTCGCCGGCCATGACGAGACGGCCATAGGGCGCGGGGTCGGCCGGGCGCATGCCGGCAACCACGGCTGCCGCGGCAGGAGCGCGCCGCCGCTCGGCGAGGACGGCCTCCAGGGTATCGGTGGTGAGCAGCGGGGCGTCGCCATAGAGCACGAGTACATCGCCGGCAAAGCCCTGCAGCGCCGGCCGCGCCGACATCACCGCATGGCCGGTGCCGCGGGGCGCCACCTGCACCACGGTCTCGGCCGGGCGGACCGCCTCGGCCACGGCTTCCATGCCGGGACCGATGACGACGAGGGTGCGCGCCGGCGCCAACGGCGCCACCGCGGCCAGCACGTGCTGGATCATCGGGCGGTTGGCAACGGGGTGCAGCACTTTGGGCAGCGCCGAGTTCATGCGCATGCCCTGGCCGGCGGCCAGCACCAGCACGGCAAGGCGGGAATGGCTCATGGGCAGGGCGTGACGCTGGGGCGGAAAAGCGGCAGAATCATCGATGTCTCGCGCGGCCGAAACCTGTCACAAGAAGATAACAGCGGCGAGTAAAGTTTTGTGAACAAAGATGAAGCAGTCGGCTCTCCTTTTCGATCTGGACGGTACCCTCGTGAACAGCGTCCCCGACCTCGCGATGGCGGCCAATCGCCTCCTCGCCGAGCTCGGCCGCGCGCCGCTGGAGATCCCGGACATCGCCCGCATGGTGGGTGACGGGGTCGCGGCCCTGGTGGAACGCGTGCTGGCCGCCCGCGGCGTCGAGGAGGGCGCGGCGGAGGCCGCGCTGCCCCGTTTCGTCGCTCTCTACGAGAAGGACGCGGCCACCCTCACCCGCCCCTATCCCGGCGTCGAGGCGGTGCTGGGCCGGTTCGCCGGCGAGGGCGTGCGGCTTGCGGTCTGCACCAACAAGCCCGAGGCGGCGACACGACGGGTGCTCGAAGGGGTGGGGCTGGCGCGGTTCTTCTCCGTCGTGCTGGGCGGCGACAGCCTGCCACAGCGGAAGCCCGACCCAGCCCCGCTCTTGGCGGCGCTGCACCGCCTGGGCGCAGCGCCCGGGATGGCGGCGATGGTCGGCGACCACCGCAACGACGTGCTGGCCGCGCACGGCGCCGGCGTTTCCACGGTCTTCGCGCGCTATGGCTATGGCCTGGCGACGCTGGGCGCGCTGCGGCCCGACGCCGTCATCGACAGCTTCGGCGCGCTGCCGGGCGCCTTGGAAGTTCTCAGTTCTCAGTCGTCAGTTGTCAGTCGACGTTGAACCCAGCCCTGAGCTTAGGTTGAAAACTGAGAACCGACCGCTGAACACTTGAAATCACTCGATCTTGGTCAACCGGACGCTGACGAAGCCCCAGCCGCTGCCGAACTCGATGCGCACCGGCAGCGACGGGGCGCCTGGCCGGGGCGTCGCGAACCAGACCTGGCCGCGGGTGGTATGCGGGGAATAGTCCTGGTCCCAGGAGAATCCGGCGATCTTGACGGCCGCCACCGAACAGCGCCGCACCTCGCCGGCATAGCCGTAGCCGGCCGACTGCGCCACCTCGCCGGCGCCGTCATCGGCGAGCACCAGGTCATAGCGCCGGCGGCCGTCATAGACGGGAAAGCGGCCGAGGCAGCGGCCGGCACCGGCAATGGTGCGGCCGATGGCCAGGATGGCGCTGAGGGGATCGAGGGTGTGGAGGGTCTCCTCCGGCGTCGGCTTGGGCCGCCCGACATCGACGGGCGGGACGAGGGAGGCCTTCACCGTGCCGTCGCCGGGGTAGTCGAGGCGCGCCATGCGGTCGCCGCTCCTGAGGCGCAGCCGCTGCTCGTGGAAAGTCGGCTTCAGGGCGTTGGCGCCGATGGTGCCGGCACTGTCGGTATCAAGGTCGAGGCGATAGAAGAGCCGCAGCAGCCCCACCGTCTTCACCTCGCCGCCCAGCGCATAGGTCTTGGGGGTCTCGTCGAGGCGGAAGGCAAAGCTGACCACGGGGAAGCCCGCGACATAGGCTTCATAGCGCGCGGCGAGCGGCGCGGGCGCGGGCTCGGCCGCGGCCGGCGGGGACAGCAGCGGCGCCAGCACGGCGATGCCGCACCACGCCCGCCATGCCCTGCCCCGCCGCCATCCCGCCATGGCACCAGCCTGACGCGCCGGCCGCCCGCGAGCAACGGGTTGACGAGAGATACAGTGAAAGCAGCCGCAGGAACCTTCCTTGACACCGGCGGTCACGGCGGCGTAAATCCGGCCTCTTCGGGCGCTTAGCTCAGCGGGAGAGCACACCCTTCACACGGGTGGGGTCGTAGGTTCAATCCCTACAGCGCCCACCATTCTCCCTGCCCTCTGCCGCGTTAGCCAATTTTCCCCGCCGCCCGCAGTGCTGCGGCCTTGAAAGCCCAAATTGCCTCGCCTATTGTGCTGGCACTCAAGCTCCGAGAGTGCTAACAGAGGGCCATAAGCCTTCCGATCGGACCACATTCGCGAGGAGAAACCCCCATGCATTTCCGTCCCCTGCACGACCGCGTGGTCGTCCGCCGCATCGAGTCGGAGGAGAAGACGACGGGCGGCATCATCATCCCGGATACCGCCAAGGAGAAGCCGCAAGAGGGCGAGGTCATCGCCGTCGGTCCCGGCGCCCGTGGTGAGGACGGCACGCTTCACCCGCTCGACGTCAAGGCGGGCGACCGCGTGCTGTTCGGCAAGTGGTCGGGCACCGAGGTCAAGCTCGACGGCGAGGAGCTGATCATCATGAAGGAAAGCGACATCATGGGCATCATCGAGGGCAAGCCCTCGAAGGCCAAGAAGGTCGCCTGATCCTTCCCCACCATTCCCAAACCCGAGAGAAAGTGAAGGATCATGGCTGCTAAGGAAGTCAAATTCCATGGCGACGCGCGCGAGCGGATGCTGCGCGGCGTCGACATTCTCGCCAACGCGGTAAAGGTGACGCTGGGGCCGAAGGGCCGCAACGTCGTCCTCGACAAGTCGTTCGGCGCGCCGCGCATCACCAAGGACGGCGTCACCGTCGCCAAGGAGATCGA
>DASQSO010000320.1:0-3357 GCA_035642335.1 Caulobacteraceae bacterium | reverse complement strand
TGTCGCCGGTGGGCCTGGCGGTCGGCGCGGACAGCGCGCTCAAGCTCATAGCGCCAAAGCCGACCCTTCAGGCCAAGGCCGGCGCGAAGGCGACGCCAAAGTCTGGGGGGGCGAAGTCGGCCATCTCGGACCAGTGTTTCGAGGTGAGGGCCTATGGGCCGCTTGCGCTGATGCCGCCGGGGGTCGTGCTCGGCGAGATCGATCTCGGCCCCTTCATCCTGGCCCATACGCGGGATTCGGTGCTGGCCGCGCCCTATCACCGGATGTCCTGGGGCATCTGGAAGGCCTATGAGGCGCTGGGCGGCCCGACGGCGTTGGCGCAAGGCCGGCTGAAGGCGCTGAACGTCGCCTACGTGGCCGATTGTCAGCTGAATCCCTTGCGGGTGAACCCGAACGGCTTCGAGGGCGATCTTCGGCGCGGGTCTATTCCGCCGTGGATCGAGCGGGTCTCGGGGCCGAAGGAGATTATTCAGGTCTATCGAGTGAACCGGTAAAGCCGACATCGGCGACCGCGGCCTCGGCCTGTTCGTCCAGGCTCGGCCGGCGGCGCAGGTCGGTGATCGGTTTGGAGAGGCCGGCCAGGGTCGCCAGCATGGCTTCGCGGCCGTCCGTCTTGGCCGGCTCATAGGCCTTCCAATCGCGGATCTCGATGCCTTCGACATTCGGCGCCACCAACACGTCGGTGGCGGCGCGGCTGGCGGCCCAGTCGCGGCCGCCCGTGACCGTAGCGGCGCGCAGCAGCAGCGAGACGATCGGCGGACCTTGCCGCCAGTCGCCGGACAGGATCCAGCGCCAGACCGAGGACGGCCGCGCCACCTCGTCGGCGGTGATGTTGCGGCCGCGGGTGACGTCGACCCCGACGATTGGGCCGAGGTGCATGGAGCGCATGATGTCGGCCGGAAAGGTTTTCATCACCGCCCCGTCGACCAGCACGTTGTTGTCCTCGGTCACCGGCGGCAGCAGGCCGGGGATGGCGATGGAGGCCCGGAGCGCATGGCGCAGCGAGCCGCGCCGATGCAGCTGATAGGCGCCCGAGGTCAGGTTCGAGGAGACGCAGAAGAAAGGCAGCCAGAGATCGGAGATCTGTGTGTCGCCAAAATGCTCGTGCAGCCGCGCACGCACCTTTTCGCCGAGGCTCATGGCGATCAGCGGAAAGGCGATGTCGTCCACCGGGCTTGAGTCGACGAAGGCCTTCCTGATCCGCACGTCGATCTCGTCGTCGTCCCAGCCCATGGCGACGGCGGCGGCGATGACGGAGCCCATGGAGGCGCCGCCGACGGAGTCGATCGGCGCCCCGGCCTCGCGAAGCGCCCGGATCGCGCCGACATGGGCATAGGCCCGCGCGCCGCCGCCGGAGAGGACCAGGCCAACGGACATGCCGGCGATGGTGCGGGCGATGCGGGTCAGGTCGGCGCGGCTGCCGTCGCGGATGTGGAACAGCCGCGCCGGCATCAGGGCGTCGACCCAGGCCTCGGACCCCGATGGACGGGCCAGGCCGGCCGGCTGGATCAGGATCAGGTCGACCAAGAGCTCCTGCAGGGTGCGCGAGACGAAGAGATCGACCTGGCGCGGCGGCGGGGTGTCGCCGCGCCCGACGCGGAACAGCCGGTCGACCTGGCGGCTGACCAGCGACTTCCAGGCGGTCTGGCCGTAGTCGGCGGCATAGAGGACGAAGTCGTGCGCCAGTTCGATGTTGGAGAACCATTCGGTGGGCGCGCTCAGCGACTCCTCGCCGGCGGTGGCGACCGAATAGCCCAGGGCCTCGATCTCGCGGCCGATGCGCTCGACGAATTCGCGGGTGGCGACATCCTCGCCGCAACCGACAAAGCCGAACACGCTGGGATCGCCGGCCGAGGCGCGGGCGATCGTCTGGCGCGAGCGCCGCAGCATCAGCCTGGCCAGCTCGATCATCAGGGCCGGGTCGTGCCCGGCCGCGGCGAAGAAGTCATCGCGGGGCAGGGCGAGGATCTCGCTGTCGCGGATGGCGACCACGTTGGCGGAGTGGGGGGTGCCGGCGATCAGCGCCATTTCCCCGGCCGGCTCGCCGGGGCGGATGACGCCCAGGAACTGCGGCTCCTGGCCCTCGTCGTGACGGATGGCGGCCAGCCGGCCGGTGCGGACGAAATAGAGCTCGTCGGCCATCTCGCCGGCCTCGCACAGCACCTGGCCGCCGGGCAGCGAGAACCAGCTGACCTGGCGGGACGCCTCGTCGCCGGTGAACAGCCGGCTGAGGGGGGTGTCGGGAATATTATGCGGGAGCAGGGCCACGGGGCGCGACCCTATCGCAAGGCCCGAGTCGAGGCGAACGGCGTGGACGAGGCGCTCAGCCCGTGTTCCAGGGATTCAGGATCGGTACGTCCAAATCCGCGAAATGCCTGACATTCCGAGTGGCGATGGACGCGTGCCTGGCGACCGCGATACCGGCGATCTGAGCGTCGTGGGTTTGCATCGAGCGACTACGGCGCCGTTGTGCAGCCGCGAGTTCCGCGGTGGCTTCCGCGGCTGACCGGTCGAATACGCCCTGACGCGGGCGCAATGGCCGACGTCTTGAGTGACCGGGGCGCCTTGCCGCGACCGGGGGCAGGGGGAATAAGGGACCGAACGCCCGAAAGCCGCACGCGAGAGCGCCCTTGCCCGAGCTGACCACCGCCGTCGATCCGCGTTCGGAGGCGTTCGCGCGCAACCTCGCGGTCAACCAGGCGCTGGTCGAGGAATTGCGGGCGCGGACGGCGCTGGCGGCGCTGGGCGGGCCGGAGGCGTCGCGCACCCGCCACGCGGCGCGCGGCAAGCTATTGCCGCGCCAGCGGGTCGAGCGGCTGCTGGACGCCGGCGCGCCCTTCCTGGAGATCGGGGCCCTGGCCGCCCACGGCCTCTATGACGGCGAGGCGCCGGGCGCCGGCCTGATCACCGGCATCGGCCGGGTCAGTGGCCGCGAGGTGATGATCGTCGCCAACGACGCCACGGTGAAGGGCGGGGCCTATTTCCCGCTGACCGTCAAGAAGCACCTGCGCGCTCAGGAGATCGCCGCCCAGAACCGGCTGCCTTGCATCTATCTGGTGGATTCGGGCGGCGCCAACCTGCCGCACCAGGCCGAGGTCTTCCCCGACCGCGACCATTTCGGCCGCATCTTCTACAACCAGGCGCGGATGAGCGCCGACGGCGTCGCCCAGATCGCCTGCGTCATGGGCTCCTGCACCGCCGGGGGCGCCTACGTGCCGGCGATGAGCGACGAGACGGTGATCGTGCGCGGCCAGGGGACGATCTTCCTGGCCGGGCCGCCGCTGGTCAAGGCGGCCACCGGCGAGGTGATCAGCGCCGAGGCGCTCGGCGGGGCCGAGACCCACGGGCGGCGCAGCG
>DASQSO010000319.1:0-2324 GCA_035642335.1 Caulobacteraceae bacterium | reverse complement strand
AGGACCACTCCGGCGCCGGCCAAGATCAGGAACACGCTCACGGCCGAGTCATCGGCTAGGCGGATTGCGCAAGGCGGGCTTCGATGGTGCGCACAATGTCAGCCGCGCTGAGGCCAGCGCTCTCGTATTGCTTGAACGGATCGTCGTGATCCAGAAAGGCGTCCGGCAGCTTCAGGGTGCGCATGACGAACCCGGCCCGCGCCAAGTCGTTGTTGACCACATAGTCGAGCACCTGGCTGCCGAAGCCGCCGATGGCGCCTTCCTCGATGGTGATCAGCATGCGGTGGTTGCGCACCAGGCGGCGGACCAGGGCCTCGTCGATCGGCTTGGCGAAGCGGGCGTCCGCCACCGTGCAGGAGACGCCGCGGCTGTGCAGATGCTCGGCGGCGGAGAGGCAGGCCTGCAACCGGCAGCCCAGGCTGAGGATCGCCACGTCCTTGCCCTCGCGCACCACGCGGCCCTTGCCGATCGGCAGCACCTGGCCGTGCTCGGGCATGTCCAGGCCGAGGCCCTCGCCGCGCGGATAGCGCACGGCGACGGGACCGCCGTCGTGGGCGGCGGCGGTGGCCACCATGTGCATCAGCTCCACCTCATCCGACGGCGCCATGACCGTGAAGTTGGGCAGGCAGCAGAGATAGGCGAGGTCGAAGCTGCCCGCATGGGTCGCGCCATCGGCGCCGACCAGGCCGGCCCGGTCGAGGGCGAAACGCACGGGCAGGTTCTGGATCGCCACGTCGTGCACCACCTGGTCGTAGGCGCGCTGCAGGAAGGTGGAATAGATGGCGCAGAAGGGTTTGTAGCCTTCGGTCGCCATGCCGGCGGCAAAGGTCACCGCATGCTGCTCGGCGATGCCGACGTCGAACATGCGATCCGGAAAGCGTTTTTCGAACAGGTCGAGACCGGTGCCCGACGGCATGGCGGCGGTGATGGCGACGATCTTCGGATCCTTCGCCGCCTCGGCGATCAGCGAGTCGGCGAAGACGCGGGTGTATGACGGGGCTTTCGGCGCCGACTTGGCCTGAACGCCCGTGGCGATGTCGAACTTGCCGACCGCGTGTCCCTTGTCGGCCGAGTTGGCCGCCGCGTGGTAACCGCGCCCCTTTTCGGTGACCACGTGCAGCAGCACCGGCCGACCCTCGGCGTCGTCACGGATGGCCATGAGCGCCGGCACCAGCTGGTCCATGTCGTGGCCGTCGATCGGCCCCAGATAGTGGAAGCCGAGCGCGTCGAACAGCGAGCCGCCGGCCGGAGTTTCGCGGTCCGCGTCGGGACGCGAGGCCAGGCTGGCGAGGTGACGGTCCAGGGCCCCCACCGGCGGCGCGATCGACATCTCATTGTCGTTCAGGATCACCAGGAGGCGGGTCTTGCGCGCCCCGGCGTTGTTCATCGCCTCGTAGGCCATACCGGCGCTCATGGCGCCGTCGCCGATCACGGCGATCACATGGTTGTCGCCGCCGTCCAGCTCCCGCGCCACGGCCATGCCAAGGCTGGCCGAGACCGAGGTGGAGGAATGGGCGGCGCCGAACGGATCATAGGGGCTCTCGGCGCGCCGGGTGAAACCCGAAAGGCCGCCGCCCTGTTTCAGAGTGGTGATGCGGTCGCGGCGGCCGGTCAGAATCTTGTGCGGGTAGGCCTGGTGGCCGACGTCCCAGATCAGCCGGTCGCGAGGCGTTGCAAAGACATAGTGCAGGGCGACGGTCAGTTCGACGACGCCGAGACCCGAGCCGAGGTGCCCGCCAGTCACCGATACGGCGTCCAGTGTCGCGTCTCTCAGCTCGTCCGCCACCTGCCGTAGCTGGCCGGCGGAAAGTCGGCGCAGATCGCCGGGCAATCCGATGCTGTCGAGGAGCGGTGTGCTGGTCGGCATGGAATCTGGCGCTCCACAAACGGGACTGAGCTAAACGCCTTCATGAGGGCGTGTCGAGGTCGAGAAGGGCGGGCTGTAAAATTCGCCCGTCAGTGTGACGTTGAGGACGCGGGGAGCGGGCTTTGTTGCACCTGAGCGGCCCTGAACGCGCCGCGGCAGGAGTCGGAAACCTTATCGAGGTTGCGAATCAGGCAGTCGCGTACGCCGGGTACATCATAGGCCAGCGCGTGCAGGCGGCAGAGCGCGAAGGCGTCGTGTCGGCACGCCGCGCCCCGGTCAGAGGGCACGCTGGTGTCCGCCGCGGCCGATCCGGCTATGGCGGCGATTGTGATCAGCATGGCCCCGGTCGCGATCGCGGTGCGCACAATAGTCATACACGTCTCCAGCGCCCCGCGGATTGAACCGATCCCCTGCTTTGCAGGCCATCGCGGCGGCCACGGTCGCCGATCGAGGTTCG
>DASQSO010000318.1:0-8730 GCA_035642335.1 Caulobacteraceae bacterium | reverse complement strand
GTGTTCAACCTTCTTGGTCCGCTCTCCAACCCGGCCGGCGCGCAGCGGCAGGTTCTGGGCGTCTTCGATTCGCGCTGGGTCGAGCCGCTGGCGCGGGTGCTGGGCGCGCTCGGGGTCGATCGGGCCTGGGTGGTGCACGGCGAGGGCCTCGACGAGATGACCACCACCGGGACCACGCAGGTGGCCGAATGGCGCGATGGCGGCGTGCGACTGTTCAACGTCACCCCGGAGGCCGTCGGCCTGCCGAGGGCCAGGCTCGACGATCTGCGCGGCGGGGCGCCGGAAGCCAACGCCCACGCGCTCCGCGCCCTGCTGGTCGGCGAGGCCGGACCCTATCGCGACGTCGTGCTGCTGAACGCCGCCGCAGCCCTGCTGGTCGGCGAGAGTGTCGAGACCCTGCGCGACGGTGTAGACTTGGCGGGCGAGGTGATCGACGATGGCCGCGCCCTGGCCGCGCTCGATCGGCTCGTCGAGATCACCAACGCCCCATGAGCGACACCCTAAGCCGCATCGCCGCCTACAAGCGCGACGAAGTCACGGCCCGCAAACGCGCGCGGTCCCAGGCCGACGTCGCACGTGACGCCAAGGCCGCCTCGGCGCCGCGCGGATTTCGCGCCGCCCTGGAGCGCGCCCACGCGCCCGGCCGCCTGGCCCTGATCGCCGAGGTGAAGAAGGCCTCGCCGTCCAGGGGGCTGATCCGCGCCGATTTCGACCCGCCGACCCTGGCCCGGGCCTATGAGCGCGGCGGCGCGGCCTGCCTCTCGGTGCTGACCGACGAACCCAGCTTCCAGGGCGCCGACTCCGATCTGCGGGCCGCCCGCGCGGCGGTCGCCCTGCCCTGCCTGCGCAAGGAGTTCCTGGTCGACCCCTGGCAGGTCGCCGAATCACGCGGCCTCGGCGCTGACGCCGTCCTGGTGATTCTCAGCCTGGCGGACGATTCGCTCGCCGCCGAGCTGATCGCCGAATCGGCCAGGTACGGCATGGACGCCCTGGTCGAGGTCCATGACGAAGTCGAAATGCAGCGGGCGGCGCGCCTCGGCGCGACCCTGATCGGGGTCAATAACCGCGACCTGCGCACCTTCGTCACCGACCTCGCGGTAACCGAGCGACTGGCCGCGTTCGCGCCCGCAAACGCTTTGCTGGTAACCGAAAGCGGCATTTCCACCCCAGCCGATACGCGCCGGCTGGAAGCTGCCGGCGCCCACGCCATGCTGGTCGGCGAGAGCTTGATGCGGAGGCAAGATGTCGAGGCCGCCGCCAAGGCTCTGCTCGGCGCCTAGACCGTTATCTTGACTTTAACGAAGAACACCTAGAGAACATCGCCAACGTTTGCGGTTTGTTCCAAGGGGTTTTCAGTCGGCCATGCTTACCCGAAAGCAGCACGAACTGCTCATGTACATCCATGAGCGGATCAAGGAGACCGGAGTCTCGCCGTCCTTCGATGAGATGAAGGAAGCGCTGGACCTGGCGTCGAAATCCGGCATCCACCGGCTGATCACCGCGCTCGAGGAACGGGGCTTCATTCGCCGCCTGGCGCACCGGGCTCGCGCGCTCGAGGTGATCAAGCTGCCGCAGCAGGCGACGACCGCCGCGCCACCGCAAGGCCGGCACGCCTTCAAGCCGCAACTGGTCGAGGCCGGCGCCATGGTCCCGCCCGTCCCCGCCAATGAGGCGCGCGAACTGCCGTTGCTTGGCAAGATCGCCGCCGGCACCCCGATCGAGGCCATCCAGCACGAGCGCGAGCGCATGATCGTGCCCGAGGCCATGCTGGGCGCCGGCGAGCATTTCGTGCTCGAGGTGCAGGGCGACTCGATGATCGACGCCGGTATCTATGACGGCGACTATGTGATCATCCGGCGCGGCGACACCGCCAACTCCGGCGAGATCGTCGTGGCCCTGGTCATGGGCGAGGAAGCCACCCTGAAGCGCCTGCGCCGCAAGGGCCAGTCCATCGCCCTGGAAGCGGCTAACGCCGCCTATGAGACCCGCATCTTCGGCCCCGATCAGGTGCAGGTGCAGGGCCGGCTGGTCGGCCTGCTCCGCCGCTATCACTGAGGCGCTGGAGCACGCGCGCCCACCTCTAAACCGGCATCCCCCGCTGGAGCGAAGCGGAATGCGGGGGACCCAGAGACATCGATCCAAGACGGTGATCATGGGTGGCCCGGATAAACCGGGCCATGACGGCAAAAAAGAACGGAGAGTAGCCCCTACGGATAGCGCGCCCAGGGGCGGTTGCCTCGCAGCGGCTGTGACCATTGCAGCCTCCAGCCCTTTTGCGCGGCATAGACCTCGGCTGACCCTCCCCTGGCGAAGTCGTCGCGGTCGAGGATGAGCGCGCCTGGGCAATAGAGCGGGGTCGCCAGCTCGGCGCGCAGGATGACGATGCTGGCGCCATCGCAGAGCGCGTCGAGTTGCTCGGGCTTGGGTTCGCGCCTGGTCCACCAGGCGGAGATGGCCGGGTAAGCACCCGGCTTCGCGGTGCAGTGGTTGCGGTCGCAGTCGAACAACGCCGCCTGGGCGGCCGCCGCATCGGCCGGCAGGCTGAAGCCCCGCCGCTGGGCCCAGAGCTGCGTCGCATAGGTGCGGACATTCGGCTTCAGCGCCACCTCCTGGCCCACCCCGGATCGAGACTGGGCGACGACGGCCGCGTCATTGCCGTCGGAGGCGATCCAGGCGACGGGTGACGGCGGCCTTGGCCAAAGGGCGACAGCCGCGGCCAATGGAATGCCGACGAAACGCAGCCTGCCGCGCGAGAGACAGGCGAAGACGATGCCGAGATAGGACACCGCCAGCGCCGGAAAGGGCGCGCTGGACCAGGCGATCCCGCTGTGCGGCGCGTGCGCGAAGAGGCGGGCCAAGCTGACGATGGCCTTGGCCGCCCACCCGGCGACGAACAGCGGCGGATCGGTAAAGGCATGGCCAAGACCCAGCGCCTCCGCCGTGACGCCGAGCGCCAGCGCCGGCATCAGCACCACGCTGGCCACCAGGTCGGCGCTCAGATTGGCGGGCAGGCCGTAGTTGGCGACCCGATTGAAATGCTGGATCGCGAACGGTCCCGTCGCCGTGCCGGCGACGAAGCTGACCATCAGCATGGCGACGCCCCAGTCGCGCGCGCGCTGCAGCAGCGCCAGTGGCCAGGGCAGGCCTGTCGCGCGCACCGGCAGAGGCCAGACCTCGGCCAGAGCCACCAGGGCCGCCGTGGCGCAGAACGACATCTCGAAACCGGGCTGGACGACGGCTTCCGGCTGCATGATCAGGATCAAGAGCGCCGCGATCGACAGCGAATGCAGGCTGATGGCCCGCCGGTCGAACAATATGGCCAGGAAGGCGACGCTGGCCGTGATCGCCGCGCGCCGGGCCGGAGGATGCGCGCCGGAGAGGGTCAGGTAGAGCACGACCACGATCAGGCCGCCGACGGCGGCGAGCTTCTTGCCGGACACGCGCAGCGCCAGCCATGGCCAGGCCGCGACGCCGAACCGGATTGCGAAGAAGGCGAAACCGCAGACCGCCGCCATGTGCAGGCCGGCGATGGCCAGCATGTGAGCGAGGCCCGAGGCGCGCAGATCATCGCGCGCGTGGTCGTCCAGCCAATCCTCATGGCTGGTGGCGACGGTGACGGCGAGCCCGCTGGCGCCCTTGTCATAAGCGCCCATGACCCGGCTGATATCGCCGGCCAGACGCTCGGCCAGGGACCAGCGAACGGAATTGATCGCCATGGCCAGGCGCAGGCGCCAGGGCGGCGGCGCCAGGGTGATAATGGCCGGCGGCTTCATCGCCAGGCCGACGCCGCCCATGCCCTCGAACCAGGCGTCGCGGGCAAAGTCGAAGGCGCCCGGAGCGGCCGGCCCTGGCGGCGGATCCAGTAGGGTGGAGACGCGGATCGAGGCGCCGGGCCCGAGCACGCTGCCGCTCGGCACGACGATACGCACGCGGTAGGGGATATGGTCGGGCGTAAGACCGCTGATGCGCACCGGGGCGATCACCAGGCGCTCGCCGCTGGCGCTGGGGTTGGCGACGTCCATCACCCAACCGTCCAGGCTGACGACGCCGAGATTGGCCGGCGCCACCGGGCGCGCGGTCAGCTCCGTGCGTAGCTTGCCGGCCAGCGCGCCGCAGGCGACGACCGCGAGCAGCCCGGCAAGGACGCTCGCCGCCCTGACATGGCCTAACCGGCCGGCCGCGAAGGCGACGGCGACCGCGGCAGCCGCCAGCAGAGCCAGCGGCCAGATCGACGGCTCGGTCCGCAAGCCGAAATAGCTGGCCGCGCCAAGGCCGAAGGCCACGGGGGTCCAGAGCGCCGCGCGGTCGAGCTGCGCCGCCGCCTCGGCCTTCAGGCCGCGCCAGACGTCGGCTCGGCTAGGAAGCCGGCCGAGGCGCGTGCTAAGACCCCGCGCCCAGCCCGGCCGCGGCGCGTCACCGCCCGGCCGCTCAACGCCGCCCAGCGGAACCGCGATGTCCGACCCATCTTCGGCCGACAGGCCCGTCGTCACCCGTATCGCCCCCTCGCCCACCGGCTCGCTGCACATTGGCAACGCCCGCTCGGCGCTTTTCAACTGGTTATATGCTCGCCACACGGGCGGCAAATTCCTGATCCGGATCGAAGACACCGATCGCGCCCGCCACAGCGAGGCGGCGGTGCAGGTGATCTTCGACAGCCTGAGCTGGCTGGGCCTGAGCCCCGACGCCGATCCGGTGTCCCAGTTCGCCCGCGCCGACCTCCATCGCGGCGTGGTGGAAGAGCTGTTGGAGCGAGGCTGGGCCTACCGCTGCTACATGACCACCGAGGAAGCCGATCAAGCCAAGGCCATCGCCCGGGCCGAGGGCCATGCCCTGCGCTCGCCTTGGCGCGACCGTGTGGCGGGACCGGCGCAGGGCAATCAGCCCTTCGTCGTCCGTTTCAAGGTTCCGAACGAGGGCGAGACGGTGATCAACGACGCGGTGCGCGGCGTCGTGGCCTTCCCGAACAAAGACCTGGAGGACCTGGTCCTGCTGCGCACCGACGGGACACCGACCTACAATCTGGCAGTCGCCGCCGACGACCACGACATGGGCATCACCTACGTCATCCGCGGGGAAGAGCACCTAAGCAACGGCGCCCGCCAGATCCTGATCTACCGGGCGATGGGCTGGGAACTCCCCGTTTACGCCCACCTGCCGCTGCTGGTCGGGGCCGACGGCGCCAAGCTCTCCAAGCGCCACGGCGCCATGACGGTCGGCGAGTTTATCGCCGCCGGCTACCTGCCCGAGGCGGTGCGCAACTATCTGGCGCGGCTCGGCTGGGGCCATGGCGACGCCGAGATCTTCTCGGACGCCCAGGCGATCGAGTGGTTCGAGCTGAAGGACGTGGTCCGCTCGCCGGCGCGGCTCGACCTGGTCAAGCTCGGTCACATCAACAACCACTATATCCGCGTCGCCGACACGCCGCGGCTGACCGCGCTGACGGCGCAGATCCACATCGAGCGCGGCATCCGCCAAGACGAGGCGCAGGGCGCGGCCCTGGCCCGCGCCATCCCGCTGGTCAGGGAGGGCGCCAAGACCCTGCTCGACCTGGCCGATCTGACGGCTTTCGTGCTCAAAAAACGACCTTTCGCACTCGACGAAAAGACGCTGAAACTGCTCGATGCGGAGACCCGTGGGCGGCTCGGACGGCTGGCCGAGCGGCTGGGCGTCGAGACCGACTGGACGGCGGCGCCGCTGGGTAAGGTCTTGCAGACCTTCGCTGAATCCGAAGGCGTCGGCCTTGGCAAGTTCGGCCCGGCCTTACGCGGCGTCCTCTCCGGCGGCGCGCCGGCGCCCGACCTCGCTAGCGCCTTCGAAGCACTCGGCCGCGAAGAGAGCTTCGGCCGGATCGCGGACGCCCTTTCGCAAGTGCGGTAAGGCGCTATATGTCATGCTGAACCGCCTATGGGCGCCCCCGCTTACGAAGGACTCTGAGTATGGCCGAAAGCGCAACGCTGATCATCGACAACAAGACCTACGACCTGCAGATGATCAAGGGTACGGCCGGTCCAGACGTGATCGACGTCCGCGCCCTCTATGCCGACGCCGACGTCTTTACCTTCGATCCCGGCTTCACCTCGACGGCCAGTTGCGAGAGCAAGATCACCTATATCGACGGCGATGCGGGCATCCTGCTGCACCGCGGCTACAACATCGAGGAGCTGGCGGAAAAATCGAGTTTCCTCGAGGTCTGCTACCTGCTGCTGAACGGCGAGCTGCCGACGGCGCCGCAGTTCGAGGAGTTCGAACACCACATCACCTACCACACCATGCTGCACGCCCAGTTTGACCGCTTCTTCGGCGGCTTCCGCAGCGACGCCCACCCGATGGCGATCATGACCGGGGCGGTCGGGGCGCTGTCGGCGTTTTACCATGACAGCATCAACGTCGGTGATCCGAAGCAGCGCGAGATTTCGGCGCACAGGCTGATCGCCAAGATGCCGACCATCGCCGCCCGCGCCTACAAATACTCCATCGGCCAGCCCTTCGTTTCGCCGCG
This sequence comes from Caulobacteraceae bacterium, assembly GCA_035642335.1. Taxonomy (GTDB): domain Bacteria; phylum Pseudomonadota; class Alphaproteobacteria; order Caulobacterales; family Caulobacteraceae; genus Poindextera. The sequence continues at coordinate 2,231 of DASQSO010000318.1, read as the reverse complement.
CAACGACCTGGGCTTCGCCGAGAACTTCCTGCGCATGGCCTTCAGCGTGCCGGCCGAGGACTGGAAGCCCAATCCGGTGCTGGTCAAGGCGATGGACCGCATCTTCATCCTGCATGCCGACCACGAACAGAACGCCTCGACCTCGACCGTGCGGCTGGCCGGCTCGTCGGGCGCCAATCCCTTCGCCTGCATCGCCGCCGGCATCGCCTGTCTCTGGGGCCCGGCCCACGGCGGCGCCAACGAAGAGGCGCTGAACATGCTGATGGAGATCGGCACCGTCGATCGCATCCCCGAATACGTCCAGGGCGTGAAAGACCGCAAGTACCGCCTGATGGGTTTCGGCCACCGGGTCTACAAGAACTACGATCCACGCGCGACCGTGATGCAGAAGACCTGCCACGAGGTGCTGGACGAGATCGGCGACAGTGACGACCCGCTGCTGAAGGTGGCGATGGAGCTGGAGAAGATCGCGCTCAGCGATCCCTATTTCGTCGACCGCAAGCTCTATCCGAACGTCGACTTCTATTCGGGCATCACTCTGAAGGCGATGGGCTTCCCGCCCGAGATGTTCACCGTGCTCTTCGCCCTCGCGCGCACCGTTGGCTGGATCAGCCAGTGGAAGGAGATGTTCGAAGATCCGCAACGCAAGATCGGCCGTCCGCGCCAGCTCTACACCGGCTCCCTGAAGCGGCCGTTCAAGCCGATCGACCAGCGGGGCTAGGCCAGAACGCCGCGCGCCTTCAGCACCTTCACCACCACGTCCGCCGCGACCTCGGCGGGATCGGGGCCGCCGCGGCCCATCTTTTCCAGGATTGCGGTTTGCGCCGCGATCTGGCGCGCGCGCAGGGCCGGATCGTCCAGGCGCTCGCCGACGGCTTTGGCCAGCTTGGCGCCGGTGCAGTCGTGCTGGATGAATTCCGGCGCGATGGTCTCGCCGGCCGCGATGTTGAACAGGGTGATGTGGCGCTGGCGATAGACCGCGCGCAGCACCCAGTAGCCGATCTCGCTCAGGCGATAGGCCACCACCATGGGGCAGCCGGCCATGGCCAGTTCGCTGGTCACCGTGCCGCTGCAGGCCAGGGCGACTGTCGCGGCCTTCATCGCGTCGTACTTGAGCTGCTCGCCCTCGACGATCCGCGCCGGGGCCTTCCAGGCGCCGACCTTGGCCTTGACCAGGTCCGCGACGGTGGCGGCGGCCGGGACGATGACCCGCAGCCCCGGGCGCGCGGTGACCAGCCGCCCGACCGCGTCCTCGAACGGCCGCGACAGCCGCTCGATCTCGGCCGGCCGGCTCCCGAGCAGCGCCAGCAGGATCGGCTCGTCGGCGCTGGCGCCCACCGCGCCGCGCAGGCGTTGCGGGTCCGCGCCGCTGAGGTCGAGGGCCAGGGTCGACGCGCCGACGAAGGTGGTTGGCAAGCCCTCGGCCTCGAAATAGGGCGCGTCGAAGGTGTTGATGGCCAGGAGATGATCGACGCTCGCCGCCAGGGTCCTGGCCCGACCCGGCCGCGTCGCCCAGACCTGCGGCCCGACATATTTGACCAGCGGCAGGCCGCGGTTCCGCTTCCGCAGCCGCTGGGCGACGCGCAGGGTGAAGCCCCAGGAATCGATCAGGACGGCGATATCGGGCTTTTCCCTGGCCGCCAGCGCCGCGGTCTGGTCCGCGCGCCTGATGACCTTCGGATAGGCCATCAGACCCTCGACCATACCGACGATGGAAAGCTCGGTGACGTCGAAGGGGCTGTCGACGCCTTCGCGCGCCATGGCCTGGCCGCCGACGCCGACAAATCGCGTGCTGTTATCCCCCAGTCGTTTTCTCAGCGCCCGCGCCAACGCCGCGCCAAGCGCATCGCCCGACGACGCCTCGGCGGTGACCAGCATCACCGTCAGCGGCCGGCTCACCCCGGCGCCACGCCCACGACGAACATGCCAAGATCGTCCGCCGTCTGAATAACCGCCGCCCGGTCTATGACCAACAGCGAGCCGGTCTCGCCGACGATTCCGGCAAGACCCGCGCGCGCGGCGGCCATCACCGTCGCCGGCCCGATCGCCGGCAGGTCAATGCGCCGGTCCTGGTTCGGCTTTACCGCCTTGGCCAGCACGCCCGCCGCCTGGTCGCCGTTTCCCCTGAGCGCGGCGGGGAGTTCGGCGCAGCGACGTAGCATGGCGTCGGTGCCCTCCTGCGCCTCGACCGCCAGCACCAGGCCGTTCGCCACCACCACGCCCTGGCCAAT
>DASQSO010000317.1:0-5420 GCA_035642335.1 Caulobacteraceae bacterium | reverse complement strand
GCGGCTGCCGAGCCGGCGGACGGGATTGAGCGCATCGACCGGGGCGCTGTCGCCGACATAGCGGCTGGCGATGACCAGGTCGGCGTCGCCCCCCGTCAGCACCGCCAGCATGCGCGGCAACAGGCTCTCGTCGTGCTGGAGGTCGCCATCGATCACGCCGACATATGGCGCGGCCGAGGCCAGGGCGCCCTCGATCACCGCGCCGGCGAGGCCACGGCGGCGCACCCGCCGCAGGCACTGCACGCGCGTGTCCGTCGCGGCGATCGCCTTGACCGCCTCGGCCGTGCCGTCGGGAGAATCGTCATCGACGACGATGATCTGCCAGGCGACCCCGTCGAGCACAGCGCCCACCCGCTCGATCAGGGTGGCGACATTGGCGCGCTCGTTGAAGGTGGGCACCACGACGCTGAGCGCGTAGCCGTGCGCGGCTCCGTCCGCATCGCCGCGCGCGCGTTCGAGCAAAGGCCATCTCCCAAAAGCCGACATCGCCCGCGAAGCCGAACAGGCCGCGTGCCTATCACGGCATAGCCTTGATGTCGTTAAGACGGCGGTAAGCGGCATTGCCGCAGCCGGACTTTTGCGGCCATATCCGGATCAAGGGCCACACCAGAAACGTTTGATCTCCAGCGTCCCGTCGCCCGCGAGCCACATCGACCATGTCCGACGCGCCCGAACCCATCCTGCCGGTCGCCGACAGCATCGGCGACATCCAGCCGTTCCCACGGCCGGTGGTCTGGCTGGCCGCGCTCATCATCGCCCTGCTCGCGGCCTTCGGCCTCTACCAGGGCCTGAAAGGCGGCATGTCCGGCGGCGGTGCTGGAGGCGGCCAGGGACCCTTGGCGTCGGGCGACGCGGTCTCGGCCGCCGCGGCCGCGCCCATCGCCGGCAGCGGCCAGTGGTCGACGCTGAGCGGCCCGGCGATGAGTTCGGCCAGCTCAACCAAGGCTGCCCCCGCCGCCGCAGCGGCGACCAACACCGACGATAGCGACGACAGCGACGAGCCTGATTCCGCTACCGCGCCGCCCGTCGCCGTCAGCGCAGCGCCAACACCGGCTCCGCCGGCGCAGAGCGCCGAACAGCCGGTGCCAATGCCGGACGGGGCGCCACCGGCCGCGGGCGGTCCGCCGCCACAGCAATAGGACTCTAGTTGGGGACGGCGGCGGACTGGTCGCTCGGGTGCGAGCGCGAGGTCATGCCGGCGGCCGCGGCGTCGTCCTCGACATCTTCCTGTGAGGGGGTCGCGGTTTCGCTCTTCTGTGCGGCGACCGGAGCCGGCGGCTTGACGACCGGCTTGGGCGCCGGCGGCGCGGCGACCGTGACCAGCGGGGTGCTGCTCGCCGGCTGCTCTTCGCCGGCCTCGCGCGCCTGGTGATTGTTCAGAAGGGTTTCGACGGCCAGCGTGCCCGCTACGCCGACGAGGACGCCCAGCAGGGTCCATCCGAAGGCCCCGCCGCCTCCACCGCCTTCTCGCGCCATCTTGAAGTCGCCCTTTCGGCGCTAGGCGCCCTGCCAGGAGCGCAGCGGGCCGACATCCATATGCACGAAGTTGGACTCCGGATAATAGCCCACCCCGCCCAGACCCAAGCTGAGAGCCGCGCCATGCAGACGGCTCAGATCGACATCGGGCAGGCGCACGTCGATGGCCATGCCGGACATGTGGAAGCTCTTCTTGGCCACCTCCTCGCTGCGTTCGCGCAACAGGGCGTTGGTGGCCTCGGAACGATAGCCCGAGATGACCTGGAATCGGGACCGGGTCCCGGTCCGGATGTTCACAGCGTCGAGCAGATCGAGCAGCCTGGGGTCGATGCGATGGACGTCGCCGGTGCGGAAATCGCGCAGATGGACGTTCACGGCATCGAGCACGTCGGGGATGTAGTCCCCGTCCGCCCAATAGACGGCCTCCAGGGATTCGCCCGTGTGCAGATTGTCCAGCGCCACCGAGCGCATGGTTGCGCCGGCGAGCGACTGGGTCCAGCCAAGCATGGGAGCGGCGGTCAGCCCAGCGCCGACTACGGCGCCTAAACCGACCTTGAGCAGGGTTCGTCGTTCAAACAAACCTTCGATCCAGACGTTGAAAGCGTCCCCCGACGAGGGTGGATAAGGCGGTAAGTCGGCCCTTGCGTCAAGTCACGGCGTCGGTTGCTGCGTCGATCCGCTGCAGCAGGTCGCGGTCCCAGTCGTACGGATCGGAGCGGAAGCTCACCACCTGGCCGTCGGCGCTGGCGAAAGCGGTCCAGTAGAGCAGGAAGACCGAGATGGGCTTCGGCAGCGGCGCGCGGACCGTGTCGCCGGAGGCGATGGTCTGATCGATCTGGTCCGGCGTCCATTTGGCGTCGCCCTGCATCACCAGGTTGGCCAGCACCACCGGCCTCTCCAGCCGCACGCAGCCGTGGCTGACCATGCGTCCATAGCTGGCGAAGGCGCCGTGACTGGGCGTGTCGTGCATATAGACGCTGTAAATGTTGGGGAAATCGAACTTCACATGGCCGAGCGCCGACTTGTCGCCCGCCTTCTGCTGCAGCCGCACGCCGCCGTCCGGGGTGTGGATGACGACGAACTCGTTGCGCGCCAGATAGCCGGGGTGGGCGCGCTCCTTGGGCCAGAGCTCCTTCTGGGCGATGTCCGAAGGCACGTTCCAGGGCGGATTGAGCACCACGCTGGAGATCACGCTGGACAGCATCGGCGTCTCGTCGCCGGGCCGGCCGGTGACCGCGCGCATCGACAGCACCGGCGTCTCGTCGTGGAAAACGGTCAGCACCGCGGCGGCGATGTTGACCTGGACGCGGTCGGCGGGCAGCTCCCGGGGCAACCAGCGCCAGCGCTCCATGTTGACGATGATCTGCTCGACTCGCTCGCCGACCGGGACGTTCAGCGCCGCCAGGGTCTGGTTGTTCAGGGTTCCCGTCGGTTCGAGCCCGTAGCGCTTTTGCGCCCGCGTGACCGCCTGGGCTAGGGCGGCGTCGAACACCGATCCGCCAGCGGTGACCGTCGGGTCCTCGACGGCCAGCCGCGCCCTGAGCGGGGCGACGCGCGGACCCTTCATTCCGAGTTTGAGTTCGTCGCCGGCCGCCATCCGCTGCCATCCGCCACGCTCGGCGATGCCGCGATAGACGGCCAGGCCCCGCCGGAGCGCGTCATAGCCGGTATAGGGCGGCGGCAGGCTGTCCAGCCAGGGACCGAGCCGGCCCTGCTGCTCCGCCTGGACGAAGTCGGGCGCCGGGTCGTAGGGCGGCGGGTGCAGACCCCAGTCGTGTAGGAAGTCGCCTGGGTCGAGCCGGCCCGCATGCACCGCCTTGGCGTATTGCAGGACGGCGGCGACCAGCTGGGTCTGCCCGCTTCGCCGCGCGGCCGGATCGGGCGACCGCAGCAGGCCGTCGAGGCCGGCGGGCATGAAGGCGCCGTGTTCGAACCCATGAGCCTCGGCCTCGGCGAGCGTCCGCTCCAGAAGCGCGATCTCCTCGGGATGCAGCGCAACCTGAGGCGTCACAGCGGGTTCGGCCTGCGGCGGCGGCTGAGATTGCGGCTGGTCCTGCATGGGCGTCGCGCCAGCGAGCGGGGCCGGCGGCGGCTGAGCCATGCCAACGGCCGCGCCGCCGAGCGCGGCTAGGCCAAGGCCGACGCCGATCGTCGGCGCGATCGCTTTTCGCCACCGAGCCGGAATTCTTGCGCTCACGTCCATTCCCAGCAACGTCCTCGACGGCCATTGGCGCCCAGGAGCCGTCAATGTTTCGATAAAGGGATTCCCCGACGATTTCGCTAGGGGGCGGGGTTTCCACGGGGATTCAGTTTGGCGCGGCTTTTCCGCACCCGCTCCAGCGCCTCCGACGCCCCTTGGCCGCGTCGATGCGAAGGCCCATGATGGCGGGGTTTCCAACACGGACATTTGACTTAAGGCAAGGGAAGGAACAGCCATGGATTTGGCCCATGCGCGCAGCGGGCTCTCCGCTGAACGGCTCGAGCGGATCACCGATCATCTGAACCGTAACTATATCGAGCCCGGCAAGATCACCGGCTGCCAGGTCGCGGTGTCCCGCCACGGTCACCTCGCCTATTACAAGTCCTTCGGCCAGATGGACCGCGAACGCGGCAAGCCGGTGGCGGACGACACCCTGTTCCGCATCTATTCCATGTCCAAGCCGATCACTTCGGTCGCGCTGATGACCCTCTACGAGCAAGGCTATTTCCAGCTGGACGACCCGGTCTATCGGGTCATTCCCGAGTGGCGCAACCATCGGGTCTGGGTCGGCGGCGAAGGCGACAAGATGGAGTTCGCCAGGCCGAACCAGCCGATGAGCTTCCGCAATCTGCTCAGCCACACCAGCGGCCTGACCTACGGCTCGATGCTGGAGGCGCTGGGCGCGCCGGCCGAGACCGATCCGGTCGCCCAGGCCTATAAAAAGGCCGGCGTGCGGCGCGGCGACGGCGAGACCCTGCACGACTTCGCCATGAAGCTGGCCGAGGCGCCGCTACGCTACCAACCCGGCGAGCGCTGGATGTATTCGCTGGCCACCGACGTCTGCGGCTATCTGGTCGAGGCGATCAGCGGCAAGCGGTTCGACAAGTATCTGCAGGAGACCATATTCGATCCGCTGAAGATGAAAGACACCGGCTTTTACGTGCCGGCCAAGGATGTCGGCCGTTTCGCCGCCAACTATCGCCGCAAGGGCGACAAGACCTTGCAACTGATGGACGATCCCGAAACAAGCACCTACCTGACCGAGCCGACCTTCTTCTCCGGCGGCGGCGGGCTGGTGAGCACAACGGCGGACTATATCCGCTTCGCCGAGATGCTGCGCCGCGGCGGCGAGCTGGACGGCGAGCGCATCCTGGGCCCCCGCACCATCGAGATGATGACCCGCAACCATCTGAAGGGCGGCAAGGACCTGACCCAGATGGCTATCGGCGGCTTTTCCGAGACGGCCAATTCCGGCGTCGGCTTTGGTCTGGGCTTCGCCATGACTCTGGACGAGGTGGCCACCGGCGCGATGGGCGAAGGCGACTACTATTGGGGCGGCGCGGCCTCGACCATCTTCTGGGTCGACCCGAAGGAGGATCTGACCGTGGTGTTCATGACCCAGCTCATGCCCTCGGCCACCTTCAACTTCCGTGGCCAGCTGAAAAGCATCATCTATTCGTCCATCGTTGACTGAAGGCCGCCCGCGATTGACCGGCCAGCCGCCCCGCCAGAAGCGGATCGAGGACTATGGCCTGATCGGCAACACCCATAGCGCCGCCCTGATCGGGCGCGACGCGGCCATCGAGTGGCTGTGCCTGCCGCGGTTCGACTCGCCGGCCGTCTTCGCCGCCCTGCTGGGGGACGATGACAACGGCGTCTGGAAGCTGTGCCCCGGCGATCCAAACGCCAAGATCAGCCGCCGCTATCGTCCAGGCACGGCCGTTCTCGAAACCCGGTTCGAGAC
>DASQSO010000316.1:0-3786 GCA_035642335.1 Caulobacteraceae bacterium | reverse complement strand
AAGGGGGCGCGCTACCTCACCCCTGCATCCCCATGGCCCGACGCACAGACGCAGGCGAACGACATCCTCACTCCAGAACGGCTTGCCGCATCCGATGCAGCGCCGCCATCCGACCGTTCTGACCACACGGGGCGGCATGTGGTCAGTATCAAGCACCGGCTCACGACGAACCCCGCCGTCGTAGTCCCACGGCACGGGTTCAGCGAAGCCGTAGGCGTCACCCTTTGGGCGTGCAGGCTTGGGCGGCTGGGCTGGCGCTACAGCGCCCTTGCCGCCCGCGCCGCCGCTTACCCCTTGGCGGTGCCGCGCCTCGGCTGTAGCGGGCGGTTGCGGGGCAGCTTTCCGCCCCTCGCGCCACGCTACCAACCAGGCGGGGTCCTCGGTCACTGGCCCTGCCGCTGCCAAAGGCTGTCCGCCCCATCGCGGACCCAACGGCGGAGCGAGGCGACGATGTCCGGTTGGTCGGTGTCGGTGCAGATGCCGGCGTCAATCTGCGCCTGCATCTCGTCCGCCAACCCTGACCACATGGCCGCATAGACCGAGGGCTTGCGCGCCTGTTCCAGCTTGCCAACGCGCGACGCGAGGGACCGAACGGCGGACATGTGGTCAGACCTTCGCCTTGCGCACGGCGGCGTCGATCTGCTCCTCCGTCATGCCCCTGGTGGCGAAGTGATTGCGGAGCATCCGTCCCTTCGACGCGTCCCTGAACGATGAAGGTGAGCTTGCCGGTGGGCGTGACGCGCACGCCGAAACCCCTCACTTCGGTGTCCCAGTGAAACTCGTCCTTTGCTCCGGGCTTGATCCGGTCGACATACCCTTTGGTCAGTTTCGTGCGGTTCGGTTGGCTGTTCATTTGGCTCCTCACGTATCCATCCGGTGAGCACCGCGGCGGCGTGGGGAGCTCAAGCCTCTATTCGTGTGATGCGGTTGTACTCTTGGAGGAGGAGCGCGACCTCCTCGACGCCCTCGTCGGTGAAGGCCAGGGTCCCGCCGTCATCATCGAGGCCGTAGACCCAGATGACGCCGTCCTCGGGGTCCAGTCCGAGGGTCAGCTCATGGATGAGATCTTCGTCGACGCCGAGGTCCTTGGCGACACGCTGGACGGTGTGGACGTGGTGGATCTTGTTGCGCTGCATGGTCAGGCCGCGGCTCGCACTCGTTCGGCCTTCCAGTTCCATGGAAGCAGCTCATCGATCCGGAGAGCTGGATGGCCGGGCAGCCGGGCCAGGACGTCGGCAAGCCAAGCCTGCGGATCGACGCCGTTGAGCTTGGCGGTCGTGATCAGGCTGTAGAGGACGGCGGCGCGCTGGCCGCCGCGATCGGAGCCGCAGAACAGCCACGCCTTCCTCCCCAAAGCGACGCCGCGCAGCGCCCGCTCGGCGGCGTTGTTCGTGAGGCAGATGCGTCCGTCGCCGAGGAAGCGGGTGAAGGAGGGCCAGCGTCGCAGCATGTAGCCCAAGGCCTTGGCCAGGTCGTGCCCGCGCGAGAGCTCGCCCTGCGTCTCGATCATCCAGGCCTGAAGCTCGGCCGCAACGACGGCGCTCCTGGCCTGGCGCACGGCCACGCGCTCGGCCGGCGGCAGGCCATTGATCTCCCGTTCGATAGCGAAGAGGGCGTCGATGCGTCGGACCGCCTCCACCGCCAGCGGATAGACTGGCCTTGGCGTCTCGCCGCGCGCCTTCTTGATCGCGGCGGTCTCGACGTCGGCAAGTTCGAACACCTTGCGCCGGCCGTGAGCCCAGCAGCTCGCCTCCAGGATCGGCGCCGGCTTCCGGTCAGCCGCGTAGAGGCCGCTGAATCCGGAGTAGGCGTCGGCCTGCAGGATGCCGCTCCAGCCCGCAAGATGGGCGTTGGGATGTTCGGCCCTGCGGTCGCGTGAATAGTGGAACACCGCGGCCGGCGGATCAGGACCCGCGAACGGGCCGTCGTCGCGGACATAGACCCATAATCGGCCGACATCGGTCTTGCCCTTGGCCAGGACCGGCACCGTGGTGTCGTCGCCGTGCAGCCGCTCGGCGGCGAGCACATGCGCCTTGATACGCTCGAAGATCGGCATGAGCGCGGCCGAGCCGGCGCCCACCTGGTCGGCCAGGGTGGAGACGCTCAACGGCACGCCTTCGCGCGCGTAGCGCTCCGCCTGGCGGTTCAGCGGCTGGTGCTGACCGAACTTCTCGAACAGCAGCATGGCCAGCAAGTTGGCGCCGGCCCAGCCGCGCGGGGTGACGTGGAACGGCGCCGGCGGCTGGCTGATGGCCTCGCAGTCCCGGCAGGAGAACTTCTCGCGCACGTGCTGGATCACCTTCCACTGGCGCGGGATCACCTCCAGCGTCTCGGTGACGTCCTCGCCCAGCTTGGACAGCCGCGTTCCCCCGCAGGCCGGGCAGGCGCACGGCGCCGGCTCAACGACCCGCTCGCGCGGCAGCTGCGCGGGGAAGGGCTGGCGCGACGGCCGCTTGCGCGTGAAGGCCTGGACGTTGGCCGTCTTGGCCGCAGCCATCTCGGCGGCGACCTCATCCTCGCTGGCGCTGGCCTCGAGCTCCTCAAGCTCAAGTTCGAGTTGGTCGAGTAGCCGACGGGTGCGTTCCGCGCGCGGCCCGAACAGCTGGCGCTGGAGCTTGGCGATCTGAAGCTTGAGGTGGGCGATCTGGGCCTGGTCGTCGGAGGTCTTGGCGCGGGCTGAAGCCAGTTCCGCCTCGGCGATATCCGCACGCGCCTCGGCCGCGGCGAGAGCCGCTCTCAGCGTGTCCAAGTCTTCCGGCCCTGACGAAGCGGCTACGTCCATAGCCGGATGGAATCACAAAATCCGCCGCTTGAGGCGCCCCAAAATGAGGGCGCGCCGAGGTTTTTAGCCTCAGCCGGCGCTCTTCGGCCGCCAGGTGTGCTGCGGGTTGCGCCAGTCGATCCCCTCCAGCATGTAGCCGAGCTGGCCGGGCGTGATCGACACCGGCCCGCCGTTGGCGGTAGGCCACACGAACCGGCCCCGGTCCAGGCGCTTGGCGTAGAGCGACAGCCCGACGCCATCATGCCAAAGGATCTTGATCAGGTCGCCGCGCTTGCCGCGGAACACATAGAGGTCGCCGGCGTGCGGGTTCCGCTTCAGCGCCTCCTGCACCTGCAGCGCCAACCCGTTCATGCCGCGCCGCATGTCCGTGTGGCCGGTGGCGATCCAGACCCGCATGTTCGCGGGCAACGGGATCATCGAAGCGCCTTCAGCGTTGCCGCCACCAGATCCGCCGGCGCGCTCGCCATGAAGCGCACGCGCACCCTGCCGGGCAACTCCACCAGGATCGCCGGCGCATCAGCTCGCTCCGGCGCAGGCTCCGGCCCTTCGATCAGCACGGCCGGCGCAAAGCCCATCTGCTCCGCTTCCGCCCGGAACGCGCGCCGCCAGCGATAGAGTAAGCTCGTGCAAATATCCGCCCGTCGCGCCGTCTCCGAAGGCTTACCGCCCGGCCCGAACGCCTGCGCAACCAACTCCAGCTTCTGCGCTTCGCTCCACCGACGCCGGCGCTCCGGCCCCGTCAGGACGCTCACCTGAACCATGCTGCACTGCTATCCCCGCGGCTAACACCGCCGTTAGCCTCGCAGCTACGCCCACCCCGTCCTATCCGTACAGGCGGCCCTCACCGGACGGATACCTCCTCATAAGCAGCTCGTAAGCAGCAGCGGTAAAGCTGCGGCTATTTGCGTAGGGCTTATCGAGAGAGCCAAGCAACTGATTTCGCAGGCTAATAAAGCTGCACCAAGGAGCTTAAAGCTATGGCAAGCTCCGTTGCCGCAAACTTG
>DASQSO010000315.1:0-3674 GCA_035642335.1 Caulobacteraceae bacterium | reverse complement strand
ACCACGAGGATCTGCAGGACCGTCAGGACGGTCCAGCCGCCCGGGGTGGTCCAGAAGGATGTCGCGCCCATCCGCCCTACTCCGCCGCGATCTTCTGGGCCCGCGCGGCGGCGGTGCTGGCGGAGCATTCCGCCATGGTCACGCTCGCCCGCGCGATCGGGTTGGTGAAGTAGAAGTCCTTGATCGGACTCGCGAAAGGTGCATCGGAAACCTCGCCCTTGGCGCCGACGGCCGCAAGGTCGAGCGCACCGCCGCCGGGGGCATGGTCGACTTGGCCAAAGCTCGGATGGTCGGCGTAGAGCCGCTCCCGCAACTGCTCCAGCGTGTCGTAGGGCAAGGTCGCGTCCAGCCGTTCGGACAGGGCCCGCAGAATCGCCCAGTCCTCGCGCGCCTCGCCCTTGGGGAAGACGGCGCGTCCGCCGAACTGCGGCCGGCCCTCGGTGTTCACGTAGAGGCCGTCTTTCTCGGTATAGGCGGCGGCCGGCAGGATGACGTCAGCGCGGTGGGCGCCGGCATCGCCATGGGTGCCGAGATAGATGACGAAGGCGTCAGTCGCGGACAGGTCGATCTCGTCGGCGCCCAGCAGCACCAGTACGTCCAGCGCCCCCTTTTTGAGCATGTCGCCGGCGGCAAGGCCGCCGTCGCCGGGCACGAAGCCCATGTCGAGGCCGCCGACCCGGCTGGCCGCGCCGTGCAGCACGTTGAAGCCGTTCCAGCCCTCGGCGACCACCCCGACCTTGCCGGCCAGTTCGGCCGTCAGCGCCAGCACCGCCGCGCCGTCCTCGCGCGCCAGGGCGCCGGCGCCCAGGATAACGGCCGGCTTCGACGCCGTCGCGAGCGCCTTGGCGAAGTCGCTCTTGCCCTTGCCAAGCTCGGCCAGCGACCCAGGGGCCGCGCCCAGGTGCTCGTAAGGATAGGTCAGGTCCGCCCGCTCGCCGATCACGCCCACCTTCAGGCCGCGCCACAGCCAATTCTTGCGGATGCGGGCGTTCAGCACCGGCGCTTCCAGGCGCGGGTTGCTGCCGACCAGCAAGAGCGCGTCGCACTCATCGAGCCCGGAGATGGTCGAGTTGAACAGCCAGCTTTCGCGCGGCCCTTCGCCGATGCGCGCGCCGTCCTGGCGGCAATCCAGGCTCTTGACGCCAAGCCCGCCGAACAGGTCCAGCGCCGCCTTCATGGACTCGGCGTCCTGCAGGTCGCCGACGATCACCCCAACACGGTCGGCTGAGGCGGCCTTGATCTTCGCCGCTACCGCCGCGAACGCCTCGCCCCAGGTCGACGCGCGCAGCTTGCCGCTTTCACGTACGAAGGGGCGGTCCAGCCGCTGGCGCATCAGGCCGTCGCAGGCATAGCGGGTCTTGTCGGAGATCCACTCCTCGTTGACCTCGTCATTGGTACGCGGCAGCACCCGCATCACCTCGTTGCCGCGTGCATCGACACGAATGGCGCAGCCGAGCGCGTCCATCACATCGACGCTCTCGGTCTTGGCCAGCTCCCACGAGCGGGCCTCGAAGGCGTAGGGCTTGGAGGTCAGCGCGCCGACCGGGCAAAGGTCGATGACGTTACCGGAAAGTTCGCTGGTCACCGCCTGTTCCAGATAGGTGGTGATCTCGACGTCCTCGCCGCGGCTGATCAGGCCGATCTCGGCCTCGCCGGCGACTTCGCTGATGAAGCGCACGCAGCGGGTGCACTGGATGCAGCGGGTCATGATCGTCTTGATCAGCGGGCCCATGAACTTTTCTTCGACGGCCCGCTTGTTCTCCACATAGCGGGTGGCGCCGCGGCCGAAGCCCATCGACTGGTCCTGCAGGTCGCACTCGCCGCCCTGGTCGCAGATCGGGCAGTCCAGCGGGTGGTTGATGAGCAGAAACTCCATCACCCCTTCGCGGGCCTTCTTCACCATTGGCGTGTTGGTGAAGATCTCCTGGTTGTCGGCGGCCGGCAGGGCGCAGCTCGCCTGCGGCTTCGGCGGCCCAGGCTTCACCTCGACCAAGCACATGCGGCAGATCCCGGCGATCGACAGCCGCTCGTGGTAGCAGAAGCGCGGAATCTCCTCGCCGGCCAGCTCCGCCACCTGCAACACCGTCATGCCCGGCTGGAACTCGACCGCGACCCCATTGACCTTGGCCGTAGGCATTATTCGCGCACTCCGTCAGGCGGCAAATCGACCAAATCCGGGCGTCGTTCGATGCGATCGAGACGTAGCTCGACGCGGTCGATCCGGCGCTGAACGCCGGCGACGCTCATTTCGACGCCCGCCAGGCGTTCGTCGACGCCGGTCACGCGAACCTTCAAATCCTGAACGTCGTCGGACACGCGATCGAGCTTCTGGTCCAGCCGACGCAGATACTGCAGGACGAGATTGTCGGGCTCGTCAGCCACGGATCGCTCCCTTCACATCGCCGCGCCTCAAAACCACGACCGGCCTCCCGCCACGTATTCCTGATAGAACTCCTGGTCCGACTTGGTCAGATAGATGATGAATTCGATGAAGGCGATGACCCAGTTGACCACCGCCGGGATGATCAGCAGCCAGCCCACCGTGCCCAGCAGCAGCATGATGACGCCGGCGTTGATCTTGCCCAGGTAGAACTTGTGAATGCCCCAGTGGCCGAGGAAGAAGGCCAGGATCGCCGCGACGATCCGGTTCTTCTCGACCCCGAAGGCGACCACATAGACGCCGATCGCCTTGCCGTCCTCAAGCTGGAAATCGACCTCGGTTCCCGGGACCACGGCGCGCACGCCGCCCTGCAGCGCGCCGCGCACGAAGGGATAGCGCTCGCCGTCGTCGCCGCTGATCAGCCCGGTCCCACCGAGGTCGTTATAGGCCAGCACCTTGCCGCGCATCGCCTACTCCGCCGCGATCAGGGCCGCGCCCTGAACATGTGGGCGCCGGGCGCGATAGCTGAGGATGCGATCCTCGATCTCGTGGCGGAAATGGCGGAACAGGCCCTGGATCGGCGCGGCCGCCGCATCGCCGAGCAGGCAGATGGTATGGCCCTCGATGTCTGAGGCCACGTCCAGCAGCAGGTCGATCTCGGCCGGGTCGGCGTCGCCGTCGGCCATCCGCTGCATCACCCGCCACATCCAACCCGTGCCTTCGCGGCACGGCGTGCATTGGCCGCAGCTCTCGTGCTTGAAGAAGTAGCTGATGCGGGCGATGGCGCGGACCAGGTCGGTGGACTTGTCCATCACGATCATGGTCGCGGTGCCGATCATCGACTTCACTTCGCGCAGCGAGTCGTAGTCCATCAGCACGGTCTCGGCGATTTCGGCCGTGATCATCGGTGATGAGGCGCCGCCGGGAATGATCGCCTTCAAATTGCCCCAGCCGCCGCGCACGCCGCCGAAATGGGTTTCGATCAGGGTCCGCATCGGGATCGACATGGTCTCCTCGACCACCCGCGGTCGAACAAGGTGGCCGCAGCCGGACATCAGCTTGGTGCCGACATTGTTCGGCCGGCCGAAGCCCTGGAACCACTCGGCGCCCCGGCGCAAGATAGAGCCGACGACGGCGATGGATTCGACGTTGTTGACCGTGGTCGGACGGCCGTAGACCCCGGCGTTGGCGGGATATGGGGGCTTCAGCCGCGGCTGGCCCTTCTTGCCCTCGAGGCTCTCCAGCATCGCCGTCTCGTCGCCGCAGATATAGGCGCCGGCGCCGTGGTGGACGA